>JAYUHP010000197.1:0-1000 GCA_043766875.1 Rickettsiaceae bacterium | reverse complement strand
GCAGTATTACTTACGGCTTAGCGCATGTTACTGGACTGCCTAGTATATATTTCCAGGCCTTGTCCCAACCTTTGTCATGAGATACATTCGGCAGGATTTCCTGCTTTACACAAGGTGAATTTGCGGCTTTGACATATTTATCCGTAATGAAAGGCTTCACTATATCGTCCTTGCCACCAGAAATATGCAGCTGCGGCACGTTACGCGTGCTATGGGCAACATCTATGGGGTTCAAAGAGCCAAGCATTGGCTTCACATGATGGTACTCGTTAAACAACTTAGGATCCAAGTTAGCAGCTATCGTTAGGATGCTTCTTACTTTCTTGTTTCTATCGGCAATAAGAACTGCTATGCCGCCGCCACCAGAATAGCCAACAAGATGGAATGGCTGGCCGTGAGATATTGTTTTTATAGCTTCATTGATACTATCCACTACTTCTGAAGCCATGCGTTTCTCCGTCCAATATGCGCTATTACAATGCATATCCATTCCAGCCACATATTGGCAAGGTCTTGCTATATAGACGACATTTGAACGATAATCCTGCGTAGCTAAAGCAAAGACCATAGAACGCTTTGGAGTAGGATCATCAGAAATTGTAAACCTATCCCTGAAAGCAAAACCATCCCCTTCAATGTAAAATACATAAGGAAGATTAGGATTCGATATTCTTTGATATGTTTGCAGCCAAAACTGGCCACCTTTCATAATTTTGGATTGAAACCCATTTCTTACAGCAAGCAAATCAGCAACTTTTTGCCTTGTATCATGGCCTGTGTTAGCACAAGCTGAAATAGCCAATGCAATAAAAATAAAGGAAATAATCTTAGAAAGGAATTTCATCATCTAACTCACTATGCTCAAAATTTACACTCTTGTTATTGTCACCACTATTATTATGTGTAGCATTACCACCCTTGGAATCCAGTAATATCAGACTAGCATTATAGTTTTGTAATATTACCTCGGTAGTATATTTTTCTTGCCCAGAATTATCAG
>JAYUHP010000196.1:0-7632 GCA_043766875.1 Rickettsiaceae bacterium | reverse complement strand
AAAACGGTCTGAAAATCTAAAAAAACGTAGAATCCGCAAATGATCTTCTTCTATACGCTTTTTCGGATCGCCAATAAAACGGACTTGGGCCTGGGTTAGGTCGTCATAACCTCCAGCATAGTCATATAATTCTCCAGAAAATGGGCAATAACTCATTGCATTGATTGTAAAATCGCGCCTTAGAGCATCCTGCTCAAAATCATCGGTGAATATCGCATTTGTATGACGCCCATCGCAGTCAGTATCCACTCGCAAAGTAGTGATTTCAACATTCTGCTTCCCAGCTAGTGCAGTCACAGTGCCATACTTGCTGCCGGTATCTATGCATTTAACCCCTTTTGAGTTCAATATCTCCATAACCTGATTGGGCTGCAAACTTGTTGCAAGATCAATATCTGAGCTCGTGGCGCCAATTATAGCATCCCTCACCATGCCACCTACAAAACGTGGTTTACCGCCATATTCCTTAAGGATATTTAAAATATTTTGGATCTGTTCTGTAATATGAAATTCTAGTTCAATTTTCATAAGATTTTTGCTTCATATTCTCCACAGCAGGCTGAGTAAGGTAGTCAAATCCCTTTTTCTTGGCAATGATTTTTACCACTTCGATATAGCCCGATATATATTTGCCTATCACGGATTCATTCAGCTTTTTATGATGGGTATGCCGCACAATTCGCCCTTTCGCAAGCAGCATATCCTCAACCTTAAAGCTATGAGCTACCTGGCTTTCAGCCATGGGCTTTTGCTCATTTTCTATATCGCCAAAATCACAGGAAATTATATCATAAAATTTATCATCCGGCCCATCTAAAAATAACTGCAGCTGGCTATGCTGGTCCATTGTACCCTCTGCTATGATTGGCAATATCCCGAAAGTTTCTTTCCCTAGCGACTCCGCAACAATCTGCCTAATCCACAAAAGCAACCCGTCCAGCTGCCTGCAATAATTTATTATTACCCAGTTGGTCTTGCCCTGATCAAAGTGCTGTAGCCAACTTTCAGCTGTTTGATTACAGCCATTTAGATCTATATTTTTTGAAGCAGTTTTAAGAGCATCAACATCAGCGCCAGCCATTTTTGCTATTTCCAAAAACGGCTCAGTAAGCAATGCGAATCTTCCACCATCACAAGGCGCATAATTTATCCACTCATGATCTATATCTTTGGCTATTTTGCGCAATTCTGAATCCACATCCGATGAAAGAATAAATATTTTACCGCATTTTTTAGTGGCCAAATATTTCAGCAATATGTTCGTCTCTTGGGTATTGCCAGACTTGCTGATGACGTATATCGCTGTGGATTCCAGGTCAATATTCTTTAGTATATTGCTAACCGCCACAGGGTCCATCGTATCCAAATAATGAAATGGCACTTTAGGATTTGGCACCGAACTAAGCAGCGCCTTGACATTTAACGACGAAGCCCCAAAGCCCAGTATGAGAACATGTTTGTACTGCATGATACCTCTTTATTTAATTTACCAACATGAGTAATGAACGCATTATAAATTCATCCATCTACCTTTATCTTAATTTTATGCACAGCCTTATGGCCAAAATATATAGCTATTCGCTCTATGAGCATTTCTTGTTGATAGGAAAGCCTCAATCCTATCGCAGATGAAGTTACATTAACATATAAAATATTCACCTGCTGGCCTTTTTCCTTGGCAGAAAAAATCCTCATGGGCGATGTGTCCTTGGAAAGCTCAGAGCCCACTATTTTAGGCCAATTGATTACTATTTCTGCGAGAATTTTGCTGCGCTGACCAATAACACCGCGGAGGATGTTATTTATGGATTCGCCAAGCAATTTTGCCATTATTGCACTATCTGCTGAATTATATGATCTGTAAATATTTTAAGCTTCGATAGCATATATGGAGCCAGTACTATCATGCTTAAATATACTGTCATAATCTTAGGAACGAACGTCAATGTTGTTTCTTGAATCTGGGTTAGAGCCTGCAAGAGAGATATGACGAACCCTATGACAAGAGACAAAAGTAGGACAGGAGCAGAAACCGCAAGCAGCACAAATACCGCCTCTCTTGTGATCTCATTTAATGTTCCTACATCCATATTTCTTTACGCTATAATGATCCCAGGGTGACGGAGGATAGTCTTAGAAGCCTTATAATGTACCGTGTTTTTCTGGCTCATTACTGTCTTGCCCAATGAAGAAACTACATTACGTCTTCTGGGCTCAAAAACACCAAAGCCTCTGATTTCCACTCTATTGCCTTTAGTAAGCTGCAAAGTAATATAATCGAAGCAGTTGACTATAACATCATGAATATCACCTTTGGATAAATCATGATTCTTGGCAGTTAAATTACTTATTAGTTTTTGACGAGTTGACATTTATTCCTCTTAACTTCTTCTGAAGGCCTAGACAGCCCTTTTCAGGATAATACTAACATTAGTTCCACCAAATCCAAAAGAATTCGTCATAGCATATTCCATTTTACATTCTTTGGGTTTATTCGGCACTAAATCTAATCTCACCTCATCCATAGGATTATCAAGATTCAGTGTCGGAGGCGCCACTTGATCACGCAGAGCAAGTGCTGTAAAAATAGCCTCTACCGCCCCTGCAGCACCAAGCAAATGCCCTATCATAGACTTAGTAGAGGACATCTTCACATTTGGATTTTTATCTAAAAATAATCTCTGAACAGCATTTAGCTCTATTATATCACCCATGGGAGTAGAAGTAGCATGAGCATTAATATAACCTATCTGCTCTTGTGTAACTTTTGCATCTCTAAGTGCGTTTTCCATTGCATATGTAGCACCAAGTCCATCGGGATGCGGAGAGGTTATATGGTAAGCGTCGCCGCCCATTCCATATCCCAAAACTTCTGCATATATTTTCGCGCCACGCTTTTTCGCATGCTCATATTCTTCCAGCACCAATACACCAGAACCTTCACCCATCACAAATCCATCACGATTCTTATCCCATGGACGGGAAGCTTTTTCTGGAGTGTCATTATAGCCAGTAGAAAGAGTTCTTGACGCAGCAAATCCATGAACACCGAGTGGAGTAATCGCAGCCTCAGCGCCGCCCGCCACCATCACGTCAGCATCGCCATATTTTATGATACGTGCCGCATCGCCAATAGCGTGAGCTCCCGTAGCGCAAGCAGTAACAACAGCATGATTAGGGCCTCTGAATCCATATTTAACAGATACTTGACCAGAAACAAGATTGATTAGAGAAGATACGATAAAGAATGGGCTAATTTTGCCACCGCCATTTAGTATAATGGCATTTTCTTCAATGTTACGAAGTCCACCGATTCCAGAACCTATCATAATACCAGTACGCCTGCGAGACTCTTCATCTTCAGGCTTCCAGCCGCTATCTTCTACTGCTTCAATGGCAGCAGCATAGCCGTACTGGATGAATAAATCCATCTTCTTGATATCACGAGGTTCAATGTATTTTGCGGGATTGAATCCAATATTTTCATCACGATCTATGATACCAGCCACCTTACATGACAATGTACTAGTATCAAAATGTGTGATATTTTTTATGCCACTACGTGCAGCTAATATATTGCTCCAAGTAGTCTTGGCGTCGAGCCCCAGAGAGGTCAACATACCTATACCTGTAATTACAACGCGTCTTGTTGACATGATAAATACCGAAAGCTAAAACGAATTACACTTTAACCGAAAGCGAAAAATGAATTACGCTTTTAGGTTACTAACATTCTCTTTAACATATTTGACAGCATCAGCAATGGTCACAATCTTACCGGCTTCTTCATCTGGTATATTGCAATCAAATTCGGCTTCAATGGCCATCATGAGTTCAACCGTATCAAGGCTATCTGCGCCAAGGTCATTAACAAATCTTGATTCACTTGTAATTTTTGATTTATCTATATTCAATGTTGACGCTGTGATGTCGATAATCTTTGATTCAATATCACTCATAAAATAGCCTCTTAATTATATTTAATACATGATGAGTATAAGTGCACTCTCAATAACGATGAGTACAAAAACTCGGTACAGACTCTTTTAACATAATTTATCTGGGATTACCAGCAGAAAAACCAAAACCAGGCCAAAAAGCTCGATAACGGGCTATTTATATACCTAATATTTGCCTAACCGCCTCAATCACAACAGCAGGCTCATCCCTTTGAATGATATGGCCACTATTATATGCCCTGATTTGCTTGCTATTCGTGGATTTTGTTACTAAATCCGACTGAAGCGAATGCCAGATTTCATGGGCTTTGACACAGGCATCCATAGAAAGATGGCCGTGCTTAGCGCAGGACTCTTCGCTGATAGACATGGAAGCCGTCACAACAATCAATGGGATATTTCCTAAGGAGTAGTTACTCATCTTAGCTTCTATTAAATTTTGCTAAACAGACCCCATTCCACCAAGAATGCTTTAATAAATTTTGTGCTCGAGTTCTTTGCAACCATTATGCTACGTGTTTCCTGATCGAACATATCAGACTCACCATTATATAAATTAAAGAGCCGCACAAGGCCTACTCTCGTAAGAGCAATCACCAAAGGATATATGCGAGGAGCATCTAAAAGATTTGACAGGAAGTCAGTAGGTTTAGGCAAATCCTCCAATTGATCCTCATGACTTGAATCCACGAGCACAATCCCCGCCACTTCATCAGGATATTTATTTGCATATAGACGTGCATTAACCCCAGCAAAAGAATGACCGACAAGAATATATGGCCCAGGAATTTTGGCGTTATGAAGCAAGCTGCGCAACTCTTTCACTATATTCTCACCAGTTCTAGGGAGTGGGCTCGTATCACTCCATCCAATCCCTGCTCTGTCATAGCTCACTACTTTTGCAAATTTTGCAACTTCACTCTGAACGAGCGACCAATAAAGCAGATTCCCCCCTATACCCATGTCTAAAACTATAGTAGGTCCATCGCCAACTCCCATAGTTTGTATATGGAGCCTATAGCCTCCTATATCGACCATTTCTCCAGGAGCTGGGTATCTAATATCGTCTATCTTAGTAAGTATATATTGGATGGATGCACCCAGAACGGCTAGTGCTGATATACAGAGGATGATTTTTTGTAGGTAATAGATCATATCAATTATTAAATTTAAAAATACCGTCTGATGTCATTCCCGCGAAGGCGGGAATCCAGCCAATAAACTTCTGCAATATTTTATATTGCAGTCCTGTCCTGTTGAACTACCGAGAATTTCTCGGTAGTTGAGTTTTGGATAAGTTCACCTGTCGCATATATGTTTGGTAATGATTGAGAATGCTGGGTTTTTATCGATGCCATTCCAACTAACTCTCAAAAGGTTGACGCAATGTAAAAGCAGCGGACAATGTCCCTTCATCTAGATAGTCCAGCTCACCACCCACAGGAATACCACTAGCAAGCCTTGATATATGAAAGTTGCAATCTTTTAAATATTCTGTAATAAAGAACGCCGTAGTCTGACCCTCTACGGTAGAATTGGTAGCAATGATAACCTCCTGCACTTGAAGCTCCATACATCTTTTCATCAGCGCTGGAAGACGTAAAGACTCAGGCGAAGTACCCCTAGCAGCGCTAAGAGCCCCACCAAGCACATGGTAATATCCATTATAAATCCCACTTCTCTCCATAGCCCACAGATCTGCAACAGTCTCAACTATGGCAATTACATCTCTCATGCGCGAATGGCTTGTGCATATGTTACATGGGGAGGAATTATCCAAATTACCGCATATCTCGCAACTAACTACATGCTTTTCAACCTCTTGCAACAAAGTAACCATGCTACGCAACCTAACAGACGGATCCTGCAATAGATGCAAAACTATACGCCTAGCAGATCTCTGCCCTAAGCCTGGCAGCTTAGAGAATAAGTATATTAGTTTATTAATTTCACTGTCTGAGGTCATTCTTCTTACATTACATGCCTAAAGCACTGAGGTATAGTTCTAATAATTCTTCCTGCTCCTGAAGCTTATTTTTATCCATTTTCCTAATTTTTAATATCTTCTTGATAGTATGCACATCAAAACCATTCCCTTTGGCTTCAGCACATACTTCCCTTATATCTTCCATAACGGCAGATTTATCAGCCTCTAGCCTCTCTAACTTGCTAATGATCTGCAATAAATGCTCCTTAGTGACTGCATGCGATTCCATAATTCAATCTCCTCTTGATGTTCCAAAGTACCGTCACCCAGGGCGAAGACCCGGGGTCTATAACCCTAGCATTTGAGGTAATCCTCAGCCATTGTGGTTATGGATCCTTAGATAATTGCTACGCAATTTCCGGGATAACGATATACAGCACTAACTTATATTCTATCCACAAAAAAATTCTACAAAAATTTCTTGCTTCTGCTAAAAGTGGTGATATTATGTTTTTTGTCAACCTATAGTTTAATTTTACTTAGAAACGCCTATGACAAGCAATTCTCTCATACTAGCATTATTAGCATTAGCTCTAATTTATCTGGTATATTTAATATACTGCTATATCTCTCAGACTAAATGCCAAAACCTCAAGCTAGTACAATTCTATTTGGATCGTAAATTTATTACAAAGCTTATTTCAATAATGCTTAATGAGAAGGAAAGCCATCAGATGATACTACATGATGTTAAGGAATATTTTCAGCTCAAAGATGTTATTATATATCCCTTGAAAGATAAGCAACAGAACCAAGATGTTACAGAGCTTGAGGTACTGAATTATTTAGATAAAAATATTACTTCCATAAAAAAAGGACTCTTTGGTAAGGAGTTTATTGTTAAAGAGATATCAGATGAAATAGAAATTTATCTAGCTCAATTAAATAATACGCAATCCATTGCAGTATTTATAAAGTCCAAGCATAATGGACTGAATAAATATGAGGTCGATATGCTTATAAGTGCTGCAACTCCCATCATAGCTATGTCTCTTCTGAGGCAAACCAAATGAAGTTTACTGCTTGCAAGCTAATACTACTCCTGGTATTCTTCTCTGGTATAGTGATAGCGGAGGCGACGATGGCAGCAAATGCTTATGATTTTTCATTCCAAAGAATAGATGAGTCTGGGGAGCTTAATCTTGCTGACTACAAGGGCAAGGTCATAATGGTCGTCAATACCGCTTCTTTGTGTGGCTTCACGAAACAATATGCTGATCTCGAGAGATTATACGAAAAATATAAGGACAAGGGATTTGTGATAATTGCTGTGCCTTCGAACAATTTTGGCAAGCAAGAGCCTGAAGATAACAAATCTATCAAGAATTTTTGCCAAGTGAACTTTGGAATTAAATTTCCCTTAGCTGCAAAGCTAGATGTGAAAGGCAAAGCCTCCCATCCATTTTTTGGCTGGACAAGGCAAAAGCTAGGATTTTGGTCCGGCCCTAAATGGAACTTTTATAAGTACCTAATAGACAAGGACGGCGAGCTAGTAACATGGTTCTCATCTTTCACATCCCCAAATTCTGAGAAAGTGATGAAGGCTATAGAAGCTCATTTATAGGTAACGTCATATATGGACGACAATATAGGTGGACTGTTATCATCTGTAGGCACCCGCATAATAGCTAAGGGAAGTTTTGCCATTGTCATATGACATGCCAACTACTTCCCCTACAAATATCA
>JAYUHP010000195.1:0-7682 GCA_043766875.1 Rickettsiaceae bacterium | reverse complement strand
GCACAAGCTTTGCAGCCATATAGGTAATGCTTCCAGCGCCCATCATAAGCACCAGATCATTAGGCTGAGCTAGTTTTACGACATCCTCTATTGACTCGTCTTCTATCGCGCTTACCTTGAATGAGGGATATTTCTTGCGAATAGCTTCTGCTAGGGTTTGGCTATTATATCCTGCCTCTGGCGCTTCCCCTGCTGAATAAACATTTAATATATAAAGCTCATCGGCGGCCCCAAAACATTCCACAAAATCATTGAATAGGCCGCTGAGCCTTGAGTAGCGATGCGGCTGGAATATTGCTATGACCCTGCCATTACGCGCTTTCACTACGTCTCTTGCAGTATTTAGCGTAACTTTTACCTCTTCTGGGTGATGTGCGTAATCATCGATAATGAGAGCGCCATTATATTCTCCAACCTTCGTGAAGCGTCTTTTGACACCATGGAAGTTTTGGAAAGCGTCTCTTATTACATCTGGTCCGAAATCCATCTCAGCTGCTATCGCAATTGATGAAAGGGAATTTAGCACATTATGAAGACCCGGAGTTGAAAGGGTGATATTTTCTATAGTTAAGGTATTTTTTGAGTGCGGGAGACTGATTATAACATCGTAAGTGGAAGAAAAGCCTGATGATTTTATGTTAAAGGCTTTCACATGTGCGTCAGGAGAATCTATTCCATATGTTATGATCTTGCGTTCTGTAATGGTTGAAACAAGCGCGCGAACAGTAGGGTGGTCAATACATGCGACGGCGAAACCGTAGAATGGTAGGTTTAATATAAATTGCCTAAAAGCAGCTATAAGATTTTCGAAATTGCCATAATAGCTGAGATGCTCAGGATCTATATTTGTTATAACCCCGACAGTTGCAGGGATTTTGATGAATGTTCCATCTGATTCATCAGCCTCAGCAATTACATATTCGCCATTGCCTAAATAAGCATTGGTGGATTTATTGTTTATTATTCCGCCGTTGATTACCGTAGGGGAGAGATTCGCAGCTTCGAACATACATGCAGTGAGGGAAGTGGTAGTGGTTTTCCCATGGGAGCCTGCAATAGCAATAGCTGTTTTAAATCTCATCAATTCGGCAAGCATCTCGGATCTTCTGATGACAGGGATGGAATTGGCAGTAGCAGCTATCACTTCGGGATTATCTTGCTTGACTGCGGAAGAGATTACAACATAGTCTGCAGTTTCAATATTTTCTGGATTATGCCCTATGAATATATTTATTCCCAAAGCTTTCAGCCTTGCAGTATTATAATTTTCAGACAGGTCAGATCCTTGAATTTTGTAGCCGAGATTATGCATTACCTCAGCGATACCGCTCATTCCTATGCCGCCGATTCCAACAAAATGTATTATGCTGGAGAGTTTGTTTAATTTTGAACTTGTCATATTTTTTCCGAAATTTGTTTTATATCGTCACCCCGGGCGAAGCGAAGCGTAGACCCGGGGCCTATAACCTTAGCATTTGAGGTAGTCCTCAGCTGCCTAAGGTCATGGGTCCCGGATATTTTTCTTTGAAAAATTCCGGGATGACGGCGCTTTTATCCGCCGTTATTCTACTCCGAAACGACTGCAAATGCAACAGCTGTAGGGTGATCATCCGCAATGGAAAGAAAAATATTTTTATCCTTAGCTGCCAGGGAGCTGACTTTTGCTTCTGGTTTGCCTAGATCGTCGTTGGATATAATAATGTCGTGGAATTTTATGGATTCACCTATGCCAGTGCCAAAAGCCTTTGCTACAGCTTCTTTGGCTGCGAATCTCTTGGCTAAAAAATTAGCCTTTTGCTCTTCTGGTATTTGGCTATATCTTGCTAATTCATTACCAGTTAATATTTTATTAATAAACCTCTCTCCGAATTTCTGCAAAAGCCCATGAACTCTTGGAATTTGCACTATGTCTGTTCCGATGCCGAGGATCATATAGATAGCGTCATCCCGGAAATTGCATAGCAATTATCCGGGATCCATAAGCCCAGCATTTGAGACAATATTAGGCTGTTGTGGTTATGGGTCCCGGATATTTTTCTTCGAAAAATTCCGGGATGACGGGCGTTTTGCAATTTCTGGGATGACATCAACATTCCTATCATACCTTGAACCTCTCAACTGAATGGATCTCGTTTTTGGCGACTAAAGCCTTGATTACCCCATTCATATGGTCTATGTCCCGTACCTCAAGGTCTACGGCTACTTCGAAGAAATCATGATTACGGTTTATAATTCGAAGGTTTGTGATATTGCTACCTTCCTGTGCTATTTCGCCGGTAAGCACGGCGAGGGCTCCTGGAATATTGGAGATCATAACCTTGATTCTTGCTATATGTGGCACGTTGGAAGCGTCTGAATCCCAAGCGAGGTCCATCAGCCTTTCAGGGGTTGTGGCGAAATTCGATAGCATCTCGCAGTCGGAAGTATGTATCGTAATGCCTTTTCCTGTATGGATTACGCCAACTATAGGATCACCAGGCAGCGGGTGGCAGCATCCTGCAAAATGTACCGCCATGCCAGGTATTAGCCCATGAATTGGAACTCCGCTATCCTTGGATGATTTTTTGCTATCTTTGAATCCGAAAAATGATAGGGTGGATTTTATGCGGCTTCTGGTGGTAGGACCTTGCTTTAGATGCTTGATTATCTCCTCGCGAGAAAGGCTGCCTTCACCAACCGCTAGATATATTTCATCCGCACTATCTTTCTTAAGAATTTTTACGATTTTTGCAATAGATTCTTCGGAATTTGTAATTCCTTCATTTTGCAATGTTCGCTCTAATATTGCCTGCCCTAAACTGATATACTGGTTTACTTCTTGGCTACGAATGAATTTCTTGATCTCCGCTCTCGCCTTGCCTGTAACAACCATTTTCTCCCATGCAGGGGAAGGGGTTTGGCTTTTGGATGTGAGAATTTCTACCTGATCGCCATTGTCTAGAGAAGTTTTCAGAGGTACTATTCGGCCATTCACCTTCGCACCAACGCAGTGATGCCCCACTTCAGAATGCACAGCATATGCAAAATCTATCGGCGTTGCCCCCTTTGGAAGAGCAATAATCGTACCCATTGGGGTGAAGCAGAACACTTGGTCATAATACATAGCGAGCTTGGTATTCTGCAGGAATTCTTCAGGATCACTGGTATGTTCCAGGATGCCAAGCAATTCCCTGATCCATTGATATTGTTTGCCATCTGATTGGTAATGCTGCTTATACCGCCAATGAGCTGCCACGCCAAGCTCTGCAATATCGTGCATTTCAGTTGTGCGAATTTGTATCTCAATTCTCTTTTGCATCGGGCCCACAACGATTGTATGCAAAGATTGATAGCCATTGTTTTTCGGGGTGCTTATGAAGTCCTGAAAGCTTTCCGGGATATTTTTATAGGCCGCGTGTATAATACCCAGAGCGCGATAACATTCCAGATTATCATTGGTATTTATTACTACTCTGAAGGCTATTAGGTCCGAGAGTTGATCGAAGCCAACGTTTTTATGCTTCATCTTCATCCAAACTGAGTAGGGGGTTTTTTGCCTACCAGAAACCTTAGCCACAAGCCGCGCTTTATTCAATGTTTCCTGCATTTCATGGATGATATCCTCTATCATCTTATCGCCATGGCTATTAATCGTGGATAGGCGCTTTATAATGGAATCCCGCACATCGGGGTGAAGAATCCTGAATGCCACATCCTGCAGCTCCAGCTTTAGCTCCTGCATCCCAATCCGCTCAGCCAATGGGCCATAAATTTCCATGGTCTCCAGCGCAATACGTACACGCTTCTCGCTGGATTTCACGAAATCTATTGTGCGCATATTATGCAACCTATCAGCCAATTTCACCAGCAGCACGCGTATATCGTCGCTCATGGCTATAAGCAGCTTACGGAAATTCTCAGCCTGACGAACATGTTCCGCTTGGAACTCTAGCTTAGTTAGCTTTGTGACGCCGTCTACAAGCGTGGCGATTTCTGGGGAAAATTCTCGGGAAATATCTTCAAGCGTGAGGATTGTATCTTCTACGGTATCGTGCAGCAGTGCTGTGATGACAGACTGCGTATCCAGATGCATCTGGGTTATGATATGGGCTACTTCAAGTGGGTGTTGAAAATAAGGATCGCCAGACTCACGGAGCTGCTCTCCGTGATAGCGGATCGCATAATCGATGGCTTTGCTAACAAGAGCTTTATTACAATTTGGGTCGTAAGATTCCAGTGCATTGATAATACCATCACGACTTACGGCCATTGTTTTTTTCTCTTATATTAGTTTGTCCTCATCATCTTCCATTATATCATCAGAAAACATGCCACTGTCAAATTCTGAGTCGCCAGTCGTGTCAAAATCATGCTCATTAGGTATATAATCTACAGTTTCTGGTAATAAATCCTCATTTACATGATCTGCTTCATGGCCATAATCAGTGCTGCCACGTAGGCGCATTCTTGCTATGATCATGTTTTCGATATTATCGATCTGTAGATTGCCAGCTTCAATCTCACGAAGCGCAATTACAGGAAACTTATCATTCTTTTTGTGAACTGTAAGCGGGGCGCCGGAGATAATTTGCCTTGTTCTTTCCGCTGCAACTCCCACTAGCCTGAAATGGCCATTGACTATTTCTTCGCATTTTTCAATCGTGACTCTTGCCATGCTATTATCCCTTAATGTAATTTGGGGTAGTATATTGCAAAATTAGGCATTATGCAAGGGGAGTTATTTGGTTAGTGAGCGTGGTCTTGCAGGATCTTCTACTCGCTCAGCCTCTATAGCTGCTGCTTGTGATCCTGCTCTTGATCTTGGCCTGTGCTGTGATGCGAGAGATTCTCTGCGAGATGGGGCGGGTGATGGTTGAGCAGATACAGCAGCGTCTGTATCAATTGAATTGCTGCGTGAACTGCGGGCAGAAACAGCATCAGGATCTTGAGCATCATGAAATATATCAGAATCACGAGACGAAGCAGAAGAACCAGAATTGGATCTGCTTCTAGGCTCTGGAGCTGGTTTGGCAATGGCAGAAGCTGCAGGAGTTGGGGATGGGCTTGGTGCATGCTTTCCAAATCCTAAAAACCCCAAAACCTTCGCCCTAAAACCTTGAGGTGCAGGCGCTGCTGCAGCTGCTTTCGTGGCTGGTGGTTGGGCTGCTGCAGGCGCTGCATCTCCAGCTCCAGTCGCCCAACCCCTAACAGCCGCTGCAGCCTTAGCTATAGGCTCAGGTACAGGAGGAATCAAAGTAGTAATAAAACGCACAGCTACATTCTGTGGATTCTGGGCTGCTTCAGGCGCAGGAACAGCTTGAGGTGCAGGTACTGGCCGCAAATCAGGGGCTGCAATAGCTGGCTGAGGCGCTACGGCTACGGAAGCTGCTGCAGAGGTTGCTCTTGGTCTGGAAGCAGCAGCAGGTGCCGCTGGAACAGAAACACTGGAGGATCTTCCTCTAGGCGCAGGAGCTGGAGCCGGATCGTCAATGGCAGAAGGCGCAGGACTTGGTGGTGCTTCTGGAGCTGGAACAGGTTCTGGCATATCCACTCCAACTCTAAAAAACCCAAAAACTCTCCCAATTAAACCTTGAGGTGCAGGCGCTGCTAGTGGCTGTGCTACTGCAGGGGCTGCACCTCCAGCGGCCGGATCCCTAACAGCCGCCGCGGCTGGTGGAGGAACCGCTTGATCGGCTACGGCTAGAGGAGCAACTGCATGGGCTGGCGCTACGGCTACGGCTGGCGGCACAACGGCAATAGCTGGCGGTGCTACGGCTACTGCAGTTCCAATAGCAGCTCCTCTTTTTACCTTAGGAGCATCCAGAGCATTAGCAGCCTTATGCAGTGCTTGCTGCTGAATTATTGCGCTTTGGCTTAGTTGTATAGCATCCAGACCTGCTTTGGACTCCGCAGCTTTTGCAGTCCGAGCTTCCTTAAGATCGGCTGCATTATTAGCTCTAACTATTTGTGCATCGCTATAAGTTAAACCACCCATTGAATCAGCAATTTTTGTAGATGCTTTTCCGACTCCGATCATTACGTCACCAAGAGCATGTTTCCACGCGTTTTGCTTACCACTCAACATATTAGTAATTCCTAATACAGGTAAGGCTAACAGTCCTATAGGACCTGCAACAACCGCAGAAGCAGCAGTAGCTGCTACCATGAAAAATCTACGACCGGACGAGGTGCTGCTTGCAACATGGCCTGCTGCTCCTCCAGCAATAGCGCAGCCTCCAATCACTATTCCGCCAACTATTGGCAAAGCTGCTCCAGCTGTTGCGGCTGTTGCTGCAATAATAGCAGCTCCTACGACCACTCCGGCAGCCACTCCAAGAGCTGTGCCCATTCTTGATGATGTTTTTCCTTTGGTGGAGTTGCCTACAGATTCAGCTCCTTCCCCCAAGTGTGAGAGAGATTCTTGAACTCTTCCAAAGATAGCTCTACCTAGTTGAACTATTCCAGAAGAACTTACTATATCTTTATCTTGCTCAGATTCCACTTTAAACTGAGAAAGAGTCTTAGTAAGCTTTAACCCAGTTGTATCAAGTACTTCTACTGATTTTGTACCAATGCCGTTTTGTATATCTGCGTCGGTCAGGGTTGTTGCTCTGTCAACTTTAGCGCCTGCGAATGTGGTGGTACCATCTACAAATTTGGCTCTTGATAAATGAGCTCCATAAAGCTTACAGCCTAAGTTACCACCAGTGAATCTTGCACCATTCATATTAGCATCTGAAAGATCAGAACCAGTAAAATCTACTTTTGTTAATCCATGGAGCAAATTATCTGGATTTGAAAAATTTGCAGATGATAAATTACTATTCTTCATGCTAACAGTATCTAGCGTAGCTTTAGTAAAATCAGCATGGCTTAAATCAGTTTTATCAAATGTTGCACGAGTAATGCTAGCTGAATCAAGCTTAGCACCTCTGGCATCACAATCTTTTACTGAAGTAGCATTTTGGATTGTTGCGCTGCTCATAACAGCCTTGACCATAGAGGTCTTCTCTATCGTGCAACCATCAAATGTTGCACCTGAAAAATCTGAAAATGGTATTTTTGAGTCCTTGATTTCTAATCCAGTAAATTCTGCCCTAACTGCCTTAAGACCTGAAGCCTGTAGGTTCTCGAATTTGGTGTTGGTGAATTTTGTCTTTACACTGTCAGTGCTAGAAAAATCAGCCTCATGAGCTATCACGTCTTTGGCTGTTACTCCATCTAATGTTAGGCCACGTAACTGTGCATTTGATAAATTAGCGCCAGAAATATCGGTGTCTTTGATTGTGGCTCCTGTGCCTGTAACTCTGGATAGATCGGTATTAACGAGTTTTGAATTTGTTATGCTAGCCCCTGTTAAAAGACTGCCTGTAAGGTCAGAATGAGAAAGATCAACACCATCCATTTTTGCTCCATTAAATTTGGAGTCTATTAATTCACTATTATCTAATTTACCTTTCCCAGAGAATTTACAATTTACAAAATTAGCTCCAGTAAATTTAGAATTTTGCATTTCTACATTGTTGAAATTGGACCCGGCAAACATAAAGCCATCTGCGGTTACTCCATTAAATTTACATCCATCAAATTTGCAATTCCTAAAATGACAGTCTTTAATGATTGCTCCGCTAAAATCTAAATTAGCAAGATCCTTTCGGTCTGTAAGTTTAATATCAGTTAGAGAAGGGACTGCCTTAGGGTTA
>JAYUHP010000194.1:0-7755 GCA_043766875.1 Rickettsiaceae bacterium | reverse complement strand
GTGTCATTCATTACTCAGCCTATATGGCCTCAAGCCCTTAGGAGAGAAACTCCTGTACAAATAGTATGGAACTTCAGTGTATTTTATGTTCTTATCATCTGCAGCACCTTCTTTGTGATGCTTAGCAATTTTGGCCAAGTGCAGGTGATGATTTCCATGGTTAACTTGATCGTTGTAGCAACACTTATGCGTTGGCAGGCTGCACTTGTGATGATTTTCGTCGGAGTATTTTCAACTGTTAGATTTTATCAGCACTATATGGGGGTTAATATTTCTCATGCTAATATGGTGAATTTGGAGTTCAAGGTCGTATATCTTCTTCTACTTGTTAGCAGTATGATGATCATGTTTTTCAAGCCAAAGCAGGAAGAGCATGAGCTTGTGGAAGCTAAAAATGAGCATTTAGGCACGAGGATTCAAGGTAGCGAAGCTGAGATGCAGAACCTCATTAACCTCAAAAATGAGTTTTTACGCAATCTCAATCATGAAATCCAAACCCCTGTAACAGGAATTACGAGCATGGGACAGGTGCTATGGGAGGATTACGATAAACTAACGGACAAACAGCGTAAAGAGATGGCAGAGGTTATCGCAAAAAGTTCCCAGCGCTTTAACAGCTATACCAATAATATTTTGGACCTATCCAAGCTCACGAGTCTTAATTTTAAACTGGAGCTATCCAAGGTAAATTTAAGCGAATTTGTGCAGGACAGATTAGAGTCTTGTAAGAAACTATATCTGGACAAGAAGCCACTGGAATTTGTAACCAATATTGATCCTAATGTCATCGTTACTTGCGATAAACATTATATGCAGCTGATGCTAGATAATCTCATCATCAACGCTATAAATTATAGCAAAGAAGGTAAAATCACTATCATACTTAAGAAGAAGGATAAGGAAGTAGAATTCTCAATACAAGACGAAGGTATTGGGATTCCAATGTCAGAGCTATATGACATATTCGAGGCCTTTACTGTAAGCTCCAAGACGAGAACTCCTGCAGGTGGTCGTGGCGTGGGCTTAGCTCTTTGCAAGAAATCTGTTGAGGCTCATGGTGGCACAATCTGGGCTGAAAGCAACGGCCAAAAGGGTGCTAAGTTTACATTTAGGTTCTCCTAAAGTGAGCCATGGCAATCAATCCTCAGTAAACATGGAAGAAGTGGCAAAGTTCTCTGCTCTCTCAAGCCATTGGTGGGATGTCAATGGACCATTCAGAATATTGCATGAGATTAATCCTGTAAGACTTACATATATTTTTGAGAAAATAGGGGGAAATTTACCTAATCTTAATATCCTTGATGTAGGTTGTGGCGGCGGGCTTATCTCGATTCCATTAGCTCGTAGCGGTGCAAAAGTCACTGCGATAGATGCCAGCAAAGAAAATATCCAAGCCGCGCAGCTCCATGCAGCCGAAAAAAATATAAAAATAAATTTTATTTGCACTACAGCCGAAGAGCACAAAGGCCAGTATGATGTAGTGCTCTGCTTAGAGCTCGTGGAGCATGTGGATAACCTAGACGAGTTTGTCTATAACCTAACTCGCTTAGCCAAACCAGGCGGGCTAATCATATTTTCTACACTGAATCGCACAGTAAAATCTTATCTTCTAGCAATCGGAGCGGCCGAATATATACTTGGCTGGGTTCCGGCTGGTACTCATAATTTCGCTAAGTTCATAAAACCATCAGCGCTCACAAAGCTTTTAGAAAACAACAATATTACTGTTTCGGATATAAAAGGAATGAGTTATAATATCATCAACGGCTCATGGGGGTTATCCGATGATGTTAATGTTAACTATTTCTTATCTGGAATAAAAAATGAGTCTAATTAACCTATCTTGCATAGGACATTGTGGCAATTTTATTATTGAAGATAGTAGAAAAAAAAACGATAAGAAAACTTCTACTACCAATAAAGTAAGCCTATACGACGACCTATTTGGCGGAGGCACAGGAGATCTATTCAGCGGCATGGGGTTGCTTGCTGGAAACAAGGAAATCTCCACCATTGAACAAAGCTTTAATACATTATTCCCCGAATCTCATAACGTTAAAATGGTTACTTTCGGTTTAGACAGTATCTTTGGAGCCGCTCAGGCTTCTCCTTTTTCTGGTCTAGAATCTGTTGGGTTCTTAAAATATATTGATCTCTCCAACATGGCATCGGGGTTAAAGCTCCCTACTCCACTCAAGTTACTTCCCACTAAAGGCAGAGGACGCTAATACCAAGTCCCAGAATAATCCTACGTCGTCACTACGTGGCTCACCTATTAAAATAGGCATCGCCACTTGTTCCTAGCATTATTTAATTTGGAACTTGGTATACCTAAACAGCGAATGAATTACCGCAACCACATTTTGCTGTAGCATTAGGGTTTTTGATAGAAAAGTAAGAACTGCCCAATTCTTCTATAAAATCTATAGTGCATGATTCAAGAAAGCCCATAGAATCAGGATCAATCAGAAGACTGGAATTTTCCATGGAAATTACTATATCATCAGGCTTCATCTCCTTGACCATCTTGTAATCATAAATA
Organism: Rickettsiaceae bacterium; assembly: GCA_043766875.1. Classification (GTDB taxonomy): domain Bacteria; phylum Pseudomonadota; class Alphaproteobacteria; order Rickettsiales; family Rickettsiaceae; genus JAYUHP01. The sequence continues at coordinate 5,213 of JAYUHP010000194.1, read as the reverse complement.
AAGCCTGAACAGCCTCCTCCACTCACGCTAATGCGCAGCTTCAGATCTTCATCCTTGGCCTTCTCAGCTAAAAAATGAATTCTTTTGAAAACACTATCTGTAACTATTACATTATTGGTCATTGAAGCATTTGAATATTAATTGCAAAAATAGTCTGTAACCTGTATATTATATACTCAATTCAGTTGGATTGAGTATACCAAGTTTCCCCTATAAAGAGAAGTAACAAATTGACCCATCACATGCTAGCAAGCTTTGCTTGTAATCCTGAGAAAACGCGAGGCCGTCTTTATCCAGAGACTCCAACGCCTTATCGCAACGAGTTTCAGCGTGATAAGGATCGTATAATTCATTCTAACGCTTTCCGTAGACTTGAATATAAAACTCAAGTATTCGTAAATCATGAAGGCGATCATTACCGTAATAGATTGACCCACTCAATAGAGGTTTCTAGCGTTGCTCGCTCTATTGCTGCAGCTCTTGGCCTTTCGGCAGATCTGGCAGAATCAATATCGCTGGCCCATGATATGGGGCATACGCCATTTGGCCATGCTGGGGAAGATGTGCTGGATGAATGTATGAAAAATTACGGCGGTTTCGATCATAATGCCCAATCGATAAAGCTTCTCACGCAACTTGAGCAGCGCTATGCAGCATATGATGGGATGAATTTGTCATGGGAAGTGCTAGAAGGTATCGCGAAGCATAACGGTCCACTTCTTTCTCATATACCAGAAGTTATAGAGCTCTATAACGAAAGACATAATCTTGACCTTGGCAACTATTCTTCTGGAGAAGCTCAAGTATCGTCTCTATCAGATGATATCGCTTACCATGGACATGATATTGAAGATGCTGTAAGGGCGGAGTTAATCAGGATAGAGGATCTTGAAGAAATGGATTTCATAGCCAAATATATAGCTGCCATTAAAACAAAATATCCTGACTTGCATATTAACAGGCTTGTCTATGAGGTTATTAGATATCTAAATCACTATTTTGTGGATGACTTGCTAGCTACGACAAGGGATAATATCAAGAAATATAATATCGTTACAGAAAGCGATGTAAGAGCTTTGAATAAAGCTTTTGTTGGATTCTCTCCCAAAGCTGAAGAGCGTTTCTCAATAATAAAGAAATTCCTATTCAAGAAAGTATATAAGAATGAAAAAGTTATAGTGATGACTTTTAAGGCAAAGCATGTGGTAAAGGAATTATTCGATTTATATATGGCCTCCCCAGAATGTCTGCCACCAGAGTGGCACAGCTCTCTGGAGGGTCTGAGTGAAAGATCTAGAGCTGGGGTAGTTTCTGATTATATAGCAGGCATGACAGATAGATACGCCATCAGGGAGCATCAATCATTGTGCAATTTAAAATTTGATAATGGTAGTTTTTAAATTATGAATATATATAACGTTGTTAGGGAAGAATTAGTAAAATTCATTCACACTCTATATAAAGATTGCGATGTAAGCCAAGTTGTAGTTGAATCGCCTAAAGATCCATTAAATGGCGATCTAGCCACCAATGCTGCCATGGTGCTTGCTGCCAAGGTTGGAGAAAAACCCCGCGAAATAGCTATAAAGATAAAACAGCATTTATCGAATAATCCTTACATAGCCCAAATAGAAATAGCAGGCCCAGGCTTCATCAATTTTACGGTACAATCTTCTGTGTGGCAAAGTAATATCCTAGATATCACGAAGCAAGGCTCAAAATATGGTGTAAATAACATCGGCAAGGGGCAAAAAGTGAATGTGGAATATGTTTCTGCAAATCCCACAGGCCCTATGCATATAGGCCATGCGCGCGGCGCTGTTTATGGTGATGCATTGGCTAGAATGCTCACTTTTTGCGGATATAATGTCACGAAAGAATATTATATTAATGATGCAGGGGGTCAAATAGATACTCTGATGCGCTCTGTTCTGTTGCGATATAAAGAGGCAGCTACTGAGGAAGAAATTGACATACCAGAAGGCCTGTATCCCGGTGAGTATTTGATTCCTGTTGGAAAAAAATTATATGAATTACATGGTGATAAATTACTTATCTTACCCGAAGCTGAGAGTTTTAAACTTATCAAAGATTTCGTAGTTTCTGGCATGCTTGCCATCATCAAAGAAGATCTACTTGATATGGGAATTCAGCACGATGTATTTTTCTCCGAAGCAACATTACATGAAACTGGCAAAATTGAAGAGGCTGTCCAGGAATTAACAAAACGTAAACTTGTATATAAAGGCACTCTACCACCACCAAAAGGCAAGAAGCAAGAAGGTTGGGTAGAGAAAGAGCAGCTGTTATTTAAATCCACAGAATTTGGAGATGATCAGGACCGCCCTCTACAAAAGGCAGATGGTCAATGGTCTTATTTTGCTTCGGATATTGCATACGCTGAAGATAAAATCAAGAGAGGCTTTGAACATATTATAGTAGTGCTTGGTGCAGATCATGGCGGCTATGCCAAAAGAATGGAAGCCGTAATTAAAGCGCTCAGCGATGGCAAGGTTAATAGCGAGGTTAAGCTATGCCAATTGGTAAATTATATTGAGAATGGCGAGCTCGTCAAAATGTCCAAAAGAGCTGGAACATTTACCACAGTAAGTGATGTCTTAAGAGAAGTAGGTAAGGATATAATAAGATTTATCATGCTTACCAGAAAGAATGATATCAGCCTGGATTTTGACCTTGCGAAAGTAAAAGAGCAATCGAGAGATAATCCAGTATTTTATGTGAATTATGCTCATGTGAGAGCCCTGTCGATCATTAATAATTGCGCCAATTCTATGCAGGGTGCTTATAAGATTTTTAAAGATAGAGAGTCTAATCTTTCACTGCTTTCAAGCGAAGAGGAAATTCAACTTATGAAATTGCTAGCCTCATGGCCAAAGGTTCTAGAAGGAGCTGCCACTCATTTTGAGCCCCATAGGATAGCATTCTATCTGCAAAATCTTGCCTCATCCTTCCACTCATTATGGAATTTAGGCAAAGAAAATAACGATTATAGATTTATAATTGAGGATGACGAGCAGCTTACCGCATCAAGGCTTATGCTTGCAGAAGCTGTAAAAAATGTGATATGTGCAGGTTTGGATATAATAGGCGTAGAACCCATGGACAAAATGTAATCCACCATGACCAAAAATCGCCTATATCTCTTTCTCATAACAGCTGTGATTTTATCTATCGCAGGCTATTTTTGGTATGAACAGATCTTGGCTAATAGAGAGCCACCGCTCCTTAAAGCCAGCGAGTTACCAACACGCGTAAAGCCTCAAGATCCAGGTGGGAGCATTGCTAATGACAATAATCCTATTTATGATCAGCTAAAAAATCCACATCAGCATGTAAAAGCTGTGACATTAGTACCAGAGCCTGAAGAGCCAATGACTATTGGACAGCCAAATGCTGCGTCTTCCGATGATATAATAGGAGCAATTGTCTCTGATATCGTGGAAAATGCGAAAGAGCCCGCTGAATCTCAAGAACTGCAAGAAGCGCCTAATGTGAAATCCCTAAAAATAGTTACCATAGCAGACGATAGGCATGCTAGGGCCGTTGAAAAAAAATCAAAATCAGCCTATTACATACAAATTGCTTCCACGAGAACAAAAGCACAAGCGGAGAAGGAATGGGTAAGAATTAGCAAGACTCATACAAAGTTACTTGCAAATATTAGTCATAAATGCGAAAAATACACTACTGATAACAAGGCCCTGCTGTACATGCTTTTGGCTGGTCCATTAAATAGCGCTGCCCATGCAAAGCTACTATGCAAGAAGCTAGTGAACGCTAGGCAAAATTGTATAATAAAAAAATTATAGAGCAATGCTTCAAAAGATCATACCCATCATATTTTTTCTAACCATAATAGCTACCAATGCATCAGCTTCAGTATTTGATGTATTGGTAGATCAGGATAGATACAAAGATGAGTCAAAAGATGAGTTTGACGTAACAGAAGGAGAGGAAGCAGCAACAGACCCTCCAGTGCCCGAAACCCATACCTCACCCATTATACAAGAATTTGAAGAAAATGGCTCTTATTATAATACTGCTACAATAGCAGCTTTGAATAAGATCACAGCAAAATCGAAGCAGTTATCTATCAAGGTTGGATCTTCAGCATATTTTGGCAATATAGAGATTACCGTTCTGAAATGTTGGAATAACGGCGATCTATACTCCCCTTCTAATAAAATCCTTATAAATGTTGTGGAAAGCAAAATAGACGAAGACCCTAAACAAATTTTTCATGGCTGGATTATTTCATCCAATATACCAGTATCAGTATTAAAAAACCCATCATACGAACTTATTGCAGTGAGGTGCCATGATAGCTCAAAGAAATAGTAAATCTTTCTTCCGTTTAATGATTTTACTAACTCTTCCACTTGCAATGTTCTCGGGCCTATTTATGGCACCATGGATTGGCATAATAATGATAACATTTGTCATTCTGAATAGGTCTCAGATAAGGAATATTAGACCCACACTTCCTGAAATTGCCTTGATAGGCTGGGCCGCCCTCACATGCGTTTGGTCAATATATCCAAGCGAAAGCTGGGGGACATTATTATACATGATATTTGCCTTATGTACTGTGCATCTTACTAACCAAAGTGCCCACAATATCTTTGCAGGCGACAAAGCGCTGCCAATGATTTTGACATCTAGCATTTTGCTCGCTGTAGCTGTTTTTCTGATAGAATATTTTACGAATGGATTGATATATGCAACAGTTCGTAGTGTAATCCAACCGGACTCACGTAATATCTTCAATCTTTCATGGTTAGATCGTGGCTGTTCTATATTATCTATTTGCAGCTGGCCTGCTATATATTCGCTTGCGAAGCATAGGAAATATTTTAGCGCGGCTCTGTTATATTCTATTGTGTTTATAACTCTGGCAGTATCAGATAGCACAGCAGGTTTAATAGGTTTTAGCTTAGCGGGTGTAACATATATTGCCCTCTACCTTTCCAGGATGAGACTCGCTTATCTTGGGGTCATTCTAATTGCAGCCTATATGGTCGCCATGCCTATTGTTTCATCAAAACAAGATCCACATTATATAGTTACAGAATATGAATCCATCCCTATTTCACATGCGCATAGGTTGTTTATATGGAAATTTGTATCTGAAAAATCAATGGATAATCCACTGCTTGGCATTGGTATAGGGGCTTCAAAATACGTTCCTGTGC
>JAYUHP010000193.1:0-2937 GCA_043766875.1 Rickettsiaceae bacterium | reverse complement strand
GCGAGATGCCGATAATTGGTTTTTTGGTCATTATTTCCCATGGCAATGTTTATATTTTTTACCAGAATTACAGGGGCATACCTCATTACGTGAGATTTTCCCCCATGTTGATGGATCATCAGCAATGCGTTTTTCGGGCTCAACATATGCTTTAACGGGCCTATATTCAACTTCTGTGCTGCTTCCTGAATTAAACTTCTCAAATGCCGGATCTTCACGTGTTTCTTCAATCTTTTGCATTTTTTTATTTGTAAGCATCATAGACTCTCTATCGGTAGAAGAATCTATATATAAATGCGCAACTCTAAGTATGAAAAGATTTTGGAGCTGGTCTAGCATTGTTTCAAACAGTGCAAAAGCCTCGCGCTTATATTCATTGAGCGGATCCTTTTGGCCATAAGCGCGTAGAGATATGCCTTGTCTTAGATGGTCCAAGAAATGCAGATGGTCTTTCCATACCTGATCAAGTGTTGTAAGCAGTATGTATTTGGTTGCATCATCCATCATATTTTGGCCAAATTCTTTCTCTTTATTTTCATAAAGATTCCTAGCTAACTCACTGATTTTCTTGATAAAATCTTCTTCATTAGCATCGGATTTACTCAAAATATCTTCCTCGATTTCAATATCCAATAATCTATGGATTTCGCGCACAAGCCCAGGAATATCCCATTCTTCGCGGTATACACCAGGAGGTACAAAGCGCGTTACAGTATCAGCTATAACCTGCTCGGACATAATGAAGAATGTATCTCGAACAGTTTCTGAGCCAATGATCTCATTACGCTGCTGGTAAATGACTTTACGCTGGTCGCTCATCACATCGTCGAACTTGAGAAGATTCTTCCTGATCTCATAATGATGCCCCTCAACTTTCTGCTGAGCCTTTTCTAAAGCCCTGCTGATCATTGGATGGTGGATTGCTTCGCCATCTTTAAGCCCGAGTGTTCGAAGTAACCCAGATACCCTTTCGGAGGCAAAAATACGCATCAAATCATCATCTAGCGATAGATAGAATTTAGTTGCTCCAGGGTCGCCCTGCCTGCCTGAACGGCCACGCAGCTGGTTATCGATACGCCTGCTTTCATGGCGCTCAGTTCCTATTATGAAGAGCCCTCCAGCATCTATTACATTTCGTTTTTCAATGGCAGTATCTTCCTTGATCTTCTTGAAACTCTTATCTATTTCTTCTTGAGTCATCTTTGTGGTATCAAGAGCAGCTAGCAGCATCTCTGGATTGCCCCCTAGCATAATATCAGTTCCGCGTCCTGCCATATTTGTAGCAATAGTTACAGAATTGAATCTACCAGCCTGAGCTATGATAAAGGCTTCCTGCTCATGGAATTTTGCGTTAAGCACATTATGCTTGATATTGTTTTTTGTAAGCAGCTCAGAAATTTCCTCAGATTTCTCTATGCTCACCGTTCCAACGAGTACTGGTTGGCCTTTTTCATTACATTCTTTAATTTGCTTTAGAATAGCTTCATATTTGTCCTTTTTACTGCCATAGATCTCATCATCATGATCTTTTCGCTTAACCGGGTGATGGGTAGGGACGGAAACAACATCAAGCCCATATATATCTTTCAGCTCTGGGGCTTCCGTCATGGCAGTGCCCGTCATGCCTGCAAGTTTTGGATACATCCTAAAGTAATTCTGGAATGTTATTGAAGCTAACGTCTGATTCTCATTTTGTATTGCAACATTTTCCTTAGCCTCTAAAGCTTGGTGCAGCCCTTCCGAGTAGCGCCTTCCATCCATGATGCGGCCGGTGAATTCATCAATAATCATGACTTTGCCGTCTTTTACCAAATAATCCACATCTTTGTTGAACAAAACATGGGCTCTGAGCGCTTGGGTGACATAATGTACCAAATGCATATTCTCAAAGTCATAAAGTCCTGTTCCATGAGCTATGATATTATGGAGCTGTAGTAATTCTTCAAGTTTATTGATACCTTCTTCATGCAGATTAACAGTACGAGTCTTCTCATCTTTTTCATAATCTTCTGCGGTTAACCTTCTGATTATCTGGTCGATTTGTGTATATACCTCAGAGCTATCATCTACAGGCCCTGAGATAATAAGAGGGGTTCTAGCTTCATCAATCAGAATCGAATCCACCTCATCCACGATACCATATGAAAATTCTCTCTGTACCTTCTGCTCGCTGGAAAATTTCATATTATCGCGCAGATAGTCAAAGCCTAGCTCATTATTTGTGCAATAGGTAATATCCGCATTATATGAGGCTTTGCGATATTCATCAGGCATTTTGCTCACGATATAGCCAACTGTAAGCCCAAGGAAATTATAGAGCTTACCCATCCACTGAGCGTCGCGGGCGATCAAATAATCATTCACGGAAACTATATGTACGCCTTTGCCTGCAATGGCGTTGAGGTAAGCGGGTAGGGTTGCTGTCAGGGTTTTACCTTCACCAGTACGCATTTCTGGTATCATACCACGATGCAATATAAGCCCGCCGATGAGCTGTACATCGAAGTGACGTTGCCCAAGAGTTCTAACAGAGGCCTCTCTAACTACTGCAAACGCTTCATGTGTAATATCATCTAGGGTTTCACCAGCTATCAAGCGCCTTTTAAATTCCTCAGTTTTGGCGCGCAATTCTTCATCAGATAACTTTCTAATAGCTTCTTCTAAGTCATTGATTTTCTGGACTTCTACGCGTAATTTTTTGATAATTCTATCATTGGCCGAACCAAATAATTTTCTTAATATTGAAAACATCTATTCCTTTAGTTTATAATTATATTATACCAAGCCCCAAATTAAATTGGACAAATGGAATTTGAGTGGCCTGGCTACGCCAAAGGCTTCGCCAGGCAAGCGATCCAGGTGCTTGTCCGCCGAAGCTGCATAAGCAGCGTAGGGGGGACGTACGTGAGATCACGAAAAATTGCTTTTGTACGGTTA
>JAYUHP010000192.1:0-7836 GCA_043766875.1 Rickettsiaceae bacterium | reverse complement strand
ACCCAGCTCACGTACCACTTTAATCGGCGAACAGCCGAACCCTTGGGACCTTCTCCAGCCCCAGGATGTGATGAGCCGACATCGAGGTGCCAAACGATCTCGTCGCTATGGACGCTTGGAGATCATCAGCCTGTTATCCCTAGAGTACCTTTTATTCGTTGAGCGATGGCCCTTCCACTCGGGACCACCGGATCACTATGACCGACTTTCGTCTCTGCTCGTCTTGTCAGACTCGCAGTCAGGCTGGCTTATGCCATTGCACTCTAACAGTTGATTTCCGACCAACTTGAGCCAACCTTCGCGCGCCTCCGTTACTTTTTGGGAGGCGACCGCCCCAGTCAAACTACCCACCATGCATTGTCCCCGGTCCGGATTCACGGACCTAGGTTAGATATCAAGAATCAAAAGGGTGGTATCTCAAGGATGACTCCACAGAAGCTTGCGCTTCCGCTTCATAGTCTCCCACCTATCCTGCACATTTAATTCCTAATACCAGTGCAAAGCTATAGTAAAGGTTCATAGGGTCTTTTCGTCTAACCGCGGGAACCCCGCATCTTCACGGGGAATTCAATTTCGCTGAGTCGATACTGGAGACAGTGGGGAAGTCGTTACGCCATTCGTGCGGGTCGGAACTTACCCGACAAGGAATTTCGCTACCTTAGGACCGTCATAGTTACGGCCGCCGTTCACTGGGACTTCAATTCAGAGCTTGCACCCCTCCTCTTAATCTTCCAGCACTGGGCAGGCGTCAGGCCCTATACTTCGTCTATTGACTTTGCAGAGCCCTGTGTTTTTGATAAACAGTCGCTACCCCCTAGTTTGTGCCACCTACACATGGTTGCCCATATATAGGTCATCCTTCTCCCGAAGTTACAGATGTAATTTGCCTAGTTCCTTCAGCATCGTTCTCTCAAGCGCCTTGGTATACTCTACCTGTCCACCTGTGTCGGTTTGGGGTACGGTCTATACGAGGGTGTTATTTCCTGGAAGCTATTCACTGCACACACAATCCAATCAGCATGTACAACTTACTATCTTCGTCACATCCCTCAGGTTCAGGAATATTAACCTGATTCCCATCGACTACGCCTTTCAGCCTCGTCTTAGGAGCCGACTTACCCTGCGCAGATTAACTTTACGCAGGAAACCTTGGACTTTCGGCGAGAATGTCTCTCACATTCTTTATCGCTACTTATGTCAGCATTCTCACTTCCGATACCTCCAGCAAACCTCACGGTTCACCTTCACAGGCATACGGAACGCTCCGCTACCACTTATATCAAGTGATATAAATCCGCATCTTCGGTACGTAGCTTTAGCCCCGTTACATTTTAGGCGCAAGAAAACTTATTTAGACTAGTGAGCTATTACGCTTTCTTTAAAAGATGGCTGCTTCTAAGCCAACTTCCTAGTTGTTTTGGTCTTCTCACATCCTTCCACACTTAGCTACGATTTGGGGACCTTAGATGGCGGTCTGGGCTGTTTCCCTCTCGACCAAGGACCTTAGCACCCATGGTCTGTCTGCCGCATTGTACTCACTGGCATTCGGAGTTTGATTGAGGTTGGTAAGTCTGTAGGACCCCCTAGCTCATTCAGTGCTCTACCTCCAGTGGTAATCATACGACGCTCTACCTAAATAGATTTCGCGGAGAACCAGCTATATCCGAGTTTGATTGGCCTTTCACCCCTAGCCACAGCTCATCCCCTATTATTTCAACAATAGTGAGTTCGGCCCTTCAGCAGATCTTACTCTGCCTTCAGCCTGGCCATGGCTAGATCACCCGGTTTCGGGTCTAATTCATCGAACTCATGCGCCCTATTCAGACTCGCTTTCGCTTCGCCTACACCTAACGGCTTAAGCTTGCTCGATAAACTAACTCGCTGACCCATTATACAAAAGGTACGCCGTCACGGAACAAGTCCGCTCCGACTGTTTGTAAGCATTCGATTTCAGATACTATTTCACTCCCCTTGTCGGGGTACTTTTCACCTTTCCCTCACGGTACTAGTTCACTATCGGTCATTAGAGAGTACTTAGGCTTGGAGGGTGGTCCCCCCATGTTCAAACAGGATTTCACGTGTCCCGCCTTACTCGAGGACTCTAAAGCTTTTTACCTATACGGGGCTATCACCCTATGTTGCCAACCTTTCCATGTTGTTCTAGTTTTTACTTTAAAGCCACTGGCCTGGTCCGCGTTCGCTCGTCACTACTAGCGGAGTCTCGGTTGATGTCCTTTCCTCCAGCTACTGAGATATTTCAGTTCACTGGGTTCGCCTCACATAGCTATGTATTCACTATATGATACCTGCAAGCAGGTGGGTTGCCCCATTCAGAAATCTTCGGATCAAAGCTTATTCGCAGCTCCCCGAAGCTTATCGCAGCGTATCACGTCTTTCATCGCCTTCTAATGCCAAGGCATCCATCAAATGCTCTTACTTATTTACTTTACTTAAAAATTTTGAGATCAAACTTAGCTGTATGCAGAACTAATCTTACACACAATCTATATCACGTCCCACAATTAATTTTACGTCGTCGCTTCGTCGCTCACCTATAAGAATAGGCATCGCTTCTAGCTCCTAGTATTATTTAATTTGTGACATGATATTTTCAGTATCTACTCAATCGAATAGTCTTATCATCATAGGCATGATTACTAATATTAAAGACCCAGTAACCAAAAATGATAACACTCGCGATGTGTTGTAAATTTTGTTTGTTTTTTCAGCTTTATCAACTTGTTAAACAGCTGCCTTTTCAGGCGTCGTGTGGGATAGGTTATATATAAATTCTCACCTCATGTCAAGGGCTATTTTAGAGAAATATTTGAAATATCTGTTTTATATTCTTTTCGGGGCTGGAAAGGCAGCTGTTATTATGGTTAGATGTAGAATCCATGGCCAAAAAAGTCACCCCGGGCGACTTGCCAAGGCGAAGCCTTTTGGCGTAGCCTGGAGACCCGGGGCCCACCCTACGCTAAAGCTTCGGGTGGCGAGCCAACAGAAGCTTATAGCGTATGAGTGTCTACCGAAGCCTTGGCGTAGGTAGACTGCCTCAATTATCGTGGTTATGGTTCCCGGATATTTTTCTTCAAAAAATTCCGGGATGACGTTCGAGGCTGCCCTCCGCCAGGGATGACGTGTGTTAGAAAATTCCTGGATGACGCTTTCTTAATTACTCTATTTCCTTCGCTTTAGGCAAAGTTGGAGCATCTATACGGAAGTCCTGCAGCTTTGAATATTCAGTCAGCAAATAATCCCAATATAGATATAGATGCTCTGGGGTGATTTCTTTTTTAATGAGCTCACTGCCATCAGCAGCGCTTTTTATGCTCTCCAGGTCATGCTCATGGGCCCATTTGACCTTATCAAGCACGTCTGACATATCATAGGCTATGGTGATATAATCCTTACCTTCAGTCAATATTGGGTAAAACCACTGTATATTATTTGAGCTTTGCTTAAGCACTACGGAATTGGATAACAATCTCCATAAATATCCAGAAAAACTCGTAGCCCCGCCTTCTATATAGATCTGCACCTTATATTTAACATGATCCGCTTGGGATACAGCAATGGCTAAAGGGTATTTCTCAGACAATTCATTCATTAGTTCAGCATCACCCTGTGGCAGAGCTGTAAATTGAGCATTAATCAAATTTGGATTCTGCTCAGATATCTCCACAAGCTTTACTCTAGGAAAGTTCTGCCAGTTTTCTCTGGTATATAATCCGCCTGTACCACTACCTCTCCAGAAAGCCTTCTCTATCTTCCTGCTCCAAGGATATTTGTCATTGGCAGATAAAATATCCTTATAAAGCCGTGGCCACTCAGAAATCGTGTAAGAATCAGGAGCTAAGGGAGTAAATTTTGCATACCAATTGCTAGAATTTTTAACAGGCACTATAACAGGAACCTTGAAATCATAGCCCGCTGGCGATGTAAAATCATCTCCTACAGATATTATAAACTCTACACCATGACCAAAATCATAACGCTTTATCATACTGGTAAAGAATTTGTAATAAGTGTTGTAAGCGCTGACTAATGGCATATTAGATTTATTGATCGAACTATAGTCTGAATATACCGCACCGCCCACTATCTGAAAGCGGAGCAAGGAATTACCAGCCACGCCTGAAAGATCCATATAGGTTTTAGATATATCCGCTTCTTTGAATTTATTTTTTTCGAAAACACTCAATTCCGCCTTAACCTGAGTCTTAGACCACTCATTTAAGATAGCACCGTCATTATCAAAGCGATCGCTTATACTAAGCATTACCCAAAATAAGCCGGCAATGCTTAGAAGGAAATATAGTATCTTCATTGATATTACTCCAAATTAAGACTTTCTCTAAATTCTCTCCATTCACGCTTTGTGAGACCAGAATTTTCTTCAGTCACCTTCTCCCCTGCGAGCATCCGTTTTAAAGCGGCAAGAGCTGTTCTAGAAAAACTCGCCGAATATACTCTATATTCTTCGAAAGCATCAGATGCAAAAGGCACCCAAGCCTTTACAATATCTAGCATCGCATCTGCATACACCCTAATTTCATACTGAGCATGAGGATCGGCCCTAAGCGCTAAGAAATGAAATAAATTATGCAAATTGAGCTTCCAATACCATTCTGTATAGTAGTTCAGCGTTATATTCATACGGGCAAGCTCTCTTGCTAGCCCTACCGTACCTTCATCAATAATATTACCATTTTCATCTTCGTTCATCATTTCTGTATAGTGAGAATAGCATCTTGTGGCATCATCTTTAAGTATGGATAGCACTTTTGCTGCCACATCATCAGGAAGCGATTCGTCCTCCCTACCCTGCTTGTTAATCTTGGACTGAGGTGATAAATTCTCCCTGGTTGGAATATAGAACTCATTACCCAAAATGGAATAGCGTGCGGAATATTCATTCACACTGGCTGTACGATGGCGTATCCATTGTCTTGCTACGAAGATTGGGAGCTTTATGTGGAATTTTATATCGCACATCTCAAAAGGCGTTGTGTGCCTATGACGCATCAAATATTTGATCAAGCCCTGATCTTGCGTAGTCTGCTTTGTACCCTTGCCATATGAGACCCTAGCTGCTTGTACTATCGCAGAATCATCACCCATGTAATCTATAACACGCACAAAGCCGTGGTCAAGAATGGGGATTGGCTTATATAGAATATCTTCAAGAGACTTTACTGTGGCTCTTTTTGTATTGTGAGATTCGGAGATTAGATCCGATAGATCAGATTTTTTGTCAGTCATAGTTAACGATTACCTAATATTTAAAGATTTAATAATACCTTGTTTTGATGTGCAAATAATTTAGCCATAGAAGCCTTTGCCATGGCGAACATTTCGTTGAACGACTCCTCGCTGCAAGGCATGCCTTCAGCAGAAGTTTGAACTTCAACAATGCCGCCATCAGACGTAAATACAAAATTCCCATCTATTTCAGCGACACTATCCTCAGCATAATCCAGATCCAGCACAGCCGCGCCTTCATATACGCCGCAGGAAATGGCTGCTATCTGAGCCTTGAGTGGGTTTGAGCGTATTAGCTTCCTATCCATCAGCCACCTAATTGCTAAATGAAGCGCTACATAAGCGCCTGTGATGGAGGCTGTACGAGTCCCTCCATCTGCATTGATCACATCGCAATCTATGGTAATTTGTCTTTCGCCAAGAAGCTTCATATCCATGATAGAACGCAGAGACCTGCCTATCAAGCGCTGAATCTCCTGGGTTCTGCCGCTCACTTTGCCCTGCATGCTTTCACGCTTAATGCGATCGGCTGAGCAGCGCGGCAACATTCCATATTCCGCAGTAAGCCAGCCTCCTTTATTTTTATTACGCAGGAATGGTGGGAGAGTTTCCTCCACCGTAGCACTGCATATTACATGGGTATTCCCAATGCGAATCATGCAGGAATGTGGGTTATTAGCCAGCACTCCGAGTTCAAGAGCGAACTCTCTCATTTCGTTATTTTTTCTTTTGGATGGTCTCACCTGTACTTCGCAATATAATTATTTAGGTTAGAATATCGGGAGTTGCTAAAAAAATAAATAGAAATATAGTTATACTCAGCTCTTTAAATTTTGGGAAATCATTTATGACAATGGAAGCGTGTCTTATTGTCGTAGCCTATGGGCTTGCCATAATAGCAGTTACTTACCTACAAAATAAATATCTTAAATTCTGTGCCGTGCTCATTGTAACAGCGATTTCAGCTTCTCTTCTTGCCCATAAAGCCCCTGGATTTCATAATATCTTGCTTTATGAGCATGTGAAGGTAAGTGGCAACGGAATATTCTACTCAATGTGGTTAAATTTTGACAAGACTTTGCTACTGCTTTTATTTTTCTATTACTATAAGAAAAGAAGTCAAGTCAGCGGATTTATATCAAGCTTGCAGACTAGTTTGTCACTTAGTTTAGTAGGAATCACAGCAGTATTGCTGCCAGCTATAATGATTGGATCTATTATGTGGGAGCCAAAAGTTCCAGCCATACTCCCCACTTGGATTGCTCTCAACTTACTTGTCGTAGCATCGGAAGAAATGCTATTTAGGGGATTTATACAAAATTATTTGAGTGAAATTCTGAGTTGGAGCAGATATGGCCGCATAATATCTTTGCTAATAGCAAGCATATTATTTGGACTAATCCATTACGCCGGAGGCCTAGCCTATATTGCTTTGAGCTTTATAGCCGGTGTTTTCTATGGTAGCGCTTTCATGCTTACCGGAAGAATTGGATCCAGCATCATTGTGCATTTCTTGCTCAATCTAACGCATATTATGTTATTCACTTACCCTATACTCGAAGGAACTTCTAACAGGTAATCCTCCTGCCACAGCTGCCTATAAAGAAGCGGGTCAATATTGCCACCAGAAATTAGAACCAAAATCTTCTTATGCCCATTTTGAGTAGAAAGCCACTCACATACTCCAGACATATTCATAGCAGCAGAAGGCTCACAGGCTATCTTCAGGAGGTGGATAAGCCAGGCCGTCCAATATAATATTTTATGTTCATCTACCAAATGAAACCCATCTAGCTTTTTGAGATGGGCGAAACTTCGCTCAGAAATTCCTAGAGTCCGGAGACCATCCGCTATTGTATCAGGCGAATCTTTAAAGCGGAAAATACTACCTTGCTTTAAGGAAAGAAAAGCATCATTGGCGAATTCAGGTTCAGTTCCTATCAATTTACTTTGTGGTGAGAGCAATTCCTTAGCTAAATATGTGCCAGACAGCAATCCACCTCCACCACATGAAGCAAAAATAGCATCGGGCTTTACTTCTCCCATCTGTTGCAGAGCTTCAAAACAAGCCGTGCCCGCTCCTGCAATGGTATAATCACTGTCACTTGGATGCATATAATAAAAGCCATTACTTCCATCATGCTTTGCTCGTTCTTCCGCTTCTGATCTGGAATCAGTATAAATAACCTCTGACCCGTAGTAACTTGCTGCTCGCTGCTTGACTGGAGAGGTATTTTTGGGCAGATAAATCCTAGCTTTTATCCCAAGCTTCTGAGCCGCCCAAGCAAGTCCTATACCATGGTTGCCCGTACTATATCCAACTACTTTCTCTGGCAAGCGCCCCTGCTCCTTTAGCGTCAGCAGATGATTGAGCACCCCTCTCACCTTGAATGCTCCAGTCTTTTGGAGCGAATCTGCCTTGAAATAAATATCAGCCCCTAACATCTGATTAAGCACTTCGGACTTGAGCAGGGGCGTATAATGTAGAAAATCCTTGATACGTTCATATGCGAGGGCTATGTTATTTGGGGATTGTATTGTAATATTTTGCTCTAACATCTTGCACGTATC
>JAYUHP010000191.1:0-2953 GCA_043766875.1 Rickettsiaceae bacterium | reverse complement strand
ACGCCAGATAATAAATACTGGAGTTCGTCAATCCCATTGAAATCTTTAGCTAGAGGCTCCATTGCAAGTGCCGCATTTCTTATGAGATGCATTTGAATCTGCTCACTGAACATAGTCAAAAGCCCTTTAAATGCATACGATCCATCATCATCAATGGAAACCATCCCTTGACGACAATCAATAGCAGCAGAAACTAACTCTAGAATTTCTTCTCGAGGTTTAGCTCCTAACGTCAGTTGAAATTTTTGCTGCAAGGTTTTTTCTAACGCATTTTGTAATACCGCATCATAGTCTCTGTATTGTAGCCATCTTACTATATTTTCCTTCATATTCATCCTCATATAATAGTTTTGTAAAACCATTCTTAATATTTTTTAACTATAAAGTCAAGAGCTAATTTTAATACTGGCATTCGCTGGAATGCCGGATAATATCAAAATTCATTTCTTATTTTACAATTGATTAATTTTGTGGTAACATACCCGCGTCTTGGCTTTTGCTAAATATGGGGAGGTTTGGTTATGATGTCTAATTTAGAGTTCAAAATTAACGATAAAGTTGTTTACCCAGCACATGGTGTTGGTGAGATCATAGATATTGAAAGCGAAACTATAGCTGGTATCGCAATACAGGTCTATGTCATATCATTTCCGCACGATAAAATGGTGCTTAGAGTGCCTGTAAAACGCGCTACATCTGCTGGGCTTAGAGGCCTTGTGGATAAAGATTCTGTATCCAAAGTCTATAAAGTACTACAGAGCAAAGCAAAAATCGGTAATAAAATGTGGAGCCGCAGAGCTCAAGAATATGAGGGAAAAATCAATTCCGGTGAAATCACAGCGGTTGCTGAAGTGATCAGAGATCTTTATAAAGATTCCGATACTGACCGCTCTTATAGTGAACGCACAATATATGAATCTGCACTGAATAGACTTGCTGGTGAGCTTGCTGTGCTAGAAAATGTTACAATTCCACAAGCTGTGGAAAAACTATACGAAGCTCTTGGCAGGGATAAGGTTGCTTAAAGACGCAAATATTGCTGCAATCTGTTGCCATTTGCCTTTAGCCATGATTTGGCAGATTTATAATTAGGATAAAGTTTTGCGACCATAGCCCAAAATCTAGGGCTGTGGTTCATTTCTACCAAATGACACATTTCGTGAACCACTAAATATTCCAATATCTCTTTGGGTGCAAAAATAAGGCGCCAGTTAAAGGAAATCACTGCTTTGCTGGAGCAGCTCCCCCAACGGCTACGGCTATTCATAAGCTTTACCTCAGAGAAATATAGATCATGCTTCTTGCTTAAAGCACGGACTAACTCTTCCGTTTCCTCTAATAATCTTTCCTGCAAAAACCCTTTGAATATATGTCTATGCCTAGCCCCTTCACCATATATCTGAACCACATCTTCTGATATTTCTACCTTGCGATAATCGGAATCAATGTGCTGAATTGAATATATTTTGCCAAAAAATGGGATAGTATCGTCATCCAATAGGGATTGCTTTGCTGAATGTTTCAGCTTCCTTCTTACCCATGATTCTTTTGCCAATAAGAACCTATGACCTGCTTCCAAATTCTTGTTAGGCAGAATTAATTCGGCTCCGTTATGAGTTATTCTGATGCCAATATATTTGGCTCTACTACTATATCTAACGGGTACTTGGATATCCGGCCCTAGCTGATTTAATGTAAGAAATTGGTGCATGTCTATATGAAATCACTATTTCAATCATGATGAGTCTTATATTATAAATAAGCAATTGATAAATACAATGCGGAAGCATAGGGATTTTCCCTTAAGGGTGATTTTTAATGCTATTTACCCCCTAGATATATAATTTAGTAGTGATAGAGTAACAATCAGAAGTTTGTATTTAGCAAACTCAACTTAACCATAAAGATTATTTGAGGATAAATATTATGTCTAAGCGCGCTGGAGTCCAATTGGACGATTTTGATCTTGAGGATAATGAGCCTTTATATAGCCACAACAATGGCAAAGCAAATGATATAGATAAATATGTAGGCAACAGACTCAAACTAAGACGCCTCAGCGCAGGATTGAGTCAGGATGCTTTAGGAAAAACCGTGAGTGTTAGTATACAGCAAATACAAAAATATGAAAGTGGTACGAATCGTATATCATGTGGAAAATTATACCAGCTTGCGACGTTTTTGAATGTCCAAGTAGAATATTTCTTTGATGGCTTAGAAAAGAAGAATAAATCAGAAGGAATAGATCTACTACCCAATGATACTTCTGACCGCGAGATACTGCTCTTGGTACGTTGTTATAAAGATATCAAGGAACCGTCTCTTAGAAAGAAAATACTTAGTCTAATGAAAACATTATCCCTTGAAACCCCAGCATCTGAGATATCTGCTAAGCTTGAACCAGCCTAGCGCTAAAGATTGCGTGCTATATAATCCTTAACGAATGGATGCTCCAAGCCATGTATCGCTGTAAATATATCTAAGACTTGACGCAGGCAAGCTTTGAGATCATTGGATACTGTTTTCTCATCATATTGCTTATCAGCAAAAGCTCCATCTGCCACCAAAGAATCATATGCCTCTTTATCCAGAAAAATCTTACAGAATGCCTTTGCTCTCTTAAAAAATTCAGCAAAATGTTCTGAGGATAGTTTATGGTTACCGAGCCTGTACTGAGCAAGAGCCGCATGATATAGCGTAGCGACATATCTTGACTCATGGAGGCTATCAGTCTCAATATTGTCAAGTTTAAACACATAGAGACAATCTTCATAAGCTTCAGCAAAATGTCCTAATCTTATTTCAGTTTCAGCCCTAAGAACGTTTTGAAGCCATGTAGAACGTGGACCTAAAGTACTGCCTATCAGATTAATGGACTCTGTAAGCTTTTTCTCAGCCCCATTTAGATCGCCTTGTCTTAGAAGCACCTCCCCTCTAGTACCAGCAATTCTAC
>JAYUHP010000190.1:0-2964 GCA_043766875.1 Rickettsiaceae bacterium | reverse complement strand
CAAAAACTGCCACCAGTGGTGACAGTTTTACCTAAAGAACATTCCAGAAACCAGCTCTCTCTTGACCCATTATCCTGATCATGCTAATTTGCCTTAATTGGAGATAAATATGGGTAAGTTACATGATAGATGAGAATTTTATGGTGACGATTACGATGTGTTAACAATGCCCAGCATGCGGTGCGAAGTTGGTATTATCGATGCCCATTTTGTATAAAGCCGCGCTCCATTTATCTTCAGTTGTTTCGGAGAAAATCAGATCCTTGGATGAATCGGAAACGATCCACATATTATTCTGGATCTCTCTTTCGAGCTGACCTGCATCCCACCCGGTATAGCCAAGTACGAAGAGGCTGCGCTTTGGGCCGGCTCCAAGAGCTATATCTTTCAAAATCTCTATATTTGAACTCACAGCCAAATCACTTTCCACTTTAAGCAGCAAATTTTTATCATATTCACAGCTATGTAAAATAAACCCACGCTCTGGCTCAACAGGCCCACCAAGATAGATCGGAAGCACGAGCTCGCTCACATTGGTCTCATCTTTGAACAATTTCAGCAATGAATTGGCTGGCACACGGTTCACCATATGGTTCACGATCATTCCCATCGCACCTTTTTCGCTATGGGATACAACATAAATTAGTGACTTATTAAACACATCACTTCCGAAACTATATGGGCTCGCTATAAGAAATTTACCAGTTAGATCCTCTAAACTACTACCATTGCCATTCATAAATAACTTAGACATTTTATTTCCTGATTTAAACTCTCTAACCCTACATATAGTAACATATCATGAATCTTTCAAGACCCCTAATATCACTAATGCTAGCATATTTAATGCTAATTAGCAGCAATTCCTATGCAAATAGCGATAAATTTGGCGAAAATTTTAATCTGCGTGTGAGTAACAATATCCTCTATTTTGATATTATCATAGAGGAAGGCTATAGGCTTTACGGTCAGAATACTGATAGCAAATGCTTTCCAAGCTCCATAGATTTAGATTTATCGCATAATATAGCAAAATATATTATAGACTGGCCTAAAGCTAGATTGGACAAAGGGTGCAATGTTTATACAGGTAAGCTGTCGATCCCTGTCACGCTTATCCCGCTTGAGCCAAATCAAGCTTCCAGCATAAAAGGCCAAATCTCATATGCCATATGCAAAGACCAGTGCGTGCCGATGGTGCAAGAGATCCTGATCCCAAATATTCTGCTAGAACGCGAAGGATTCGGCACAATTTCATCCATTAACATAAGCCTGCTCTTAGCTGCAATTATAGGCGGCTTTATCCTCAATTTCATGCCATGCGTGCTTCCGGTCCTCATGCTCAAGATATTTTCTGTTATAAATAACAAGGGCACCGACCATCGCACCCATCTTCTATGCACAATATCTGGGATATTTGTAAGCTTCTGGATCCTCGCCTTCCTGGCATTTGGGCTAAGATCCTTAGGATTGGAGTTTGGCATGGGAGCAAATTTCCAGCAGCCTGAGTTTATAATCATATTATGCATTCTAATGACCATTTTCCTAAGCAGCATGCTTGGTAGATTCAACATAGATTTCTCCAACCTGCTCCCAATAGCCAATAGAGAATTCAATAGTGCCTATATCAATTCCTTTTTTACAGGTGTAACTGCGACAATATTTTCCACATCCTGCACTGCTCCATTTTTAGGCAGCGCAATAGCATTTGCTATGGCTGCAGATCTTCCTGTCATACTAATCACATTTTCCTATATTGGGTTTGGTTTCAGCATCCCATATCTATTACTGATTTTCTATCCAAGGATCTTGAGCAGCCTGCCAAAGCCAGGTCCATGGATGCAGTATTTTAAGAATTTCCTGGCAGTAGCTATGATAGCTGCCATATTGTGGCTGCTTAGCATACTTCAGAGTCAACTTGGCTTTAGGGCCGCATTTGGAGTGGTCCTGCTTTTGCTACTTATAAAATTTGCAGCTGAAATAAATATGCCCAAGATAGTCAAAATATTCGCAATTCTTGTGCTATTTTCAGCGCTGATGTATTTGCCAAAGATGGCTGCAAAAGAGGATATAGCAAAGGAAGTGATTATAGAGGAATTATGGCAAAAATTCCCTAGCAATGCTAATGCTTACAAAGGCATGATAGAAAGCTATATTGCCGAAGGAAAGATTGTTGTGGTAGATATTACAGCTGATTGGTGCATGACGTGCAAGCTCAATAAGCTTTTGCTCTGGAACCGTGATTCGACTATCAAGCTACTCCAAAGCCCAAAGATCGTTACAATAAGAGCAGATATTACAAATTACACCAGAGAAGTGCAGGAATATATGCTTTCTTTGGGCGTATATGGAATACCTTTCGATATTGTATATGGTCCAAAAGCGAAGCGCGGGATACATATGCCAGCAATGCCAAGATATGGTCAGCTTAAGGATGCCTTAGAACAAGCGGGGTTGTAACTGATACCAAATATCACGCTGAACAGAAGAGTAGCTGAATTAACCTTATAAAAACCCGTCATCCCGGATAATTGCTACGCAATTTCCGGGGTGACGATGTAAAAGTATTAGCTCTTCTTAGGCTTCTTCGGCTTAGTTTCCTTTTCTTCCTTAGCCGCTTTCACAGTTTCCTTCTTCACTGGTGCTTTCTTCGGCTTTGCCGCTACCTCGATCTTTTTGCCATCTAGCAAATCCTTGATCTGCTCACCGCTCAAAGTTTCATGCTCGATCAAAGAATTAGCCAGCAAATGCAGCTGCTTAAGATGCTTAGTCAAAATGCTCTTCGCAGTGTTATAGCCCAGATCTATAATCACTTTAACTTCCTGATCAATAATCTGAGAAGTATATTCAGACCGCTCTCTTGCACTTCTGACATTCAAATGGCGTCCCGTATGGCTCGTGCTATGGTGATGGAGTGGGGCTTGAGCGATAAAATTGGCCCTGTGCTTCATTCAGATGGTGGGG
>JAYUHP010000189.1:0-7877 GCA_043766875.1 Rickettsiaceae bacterium | reverse complement strand
GAATTTGAAACCAAGATTCTAAGCAGCCTTGATCTATATAAGCCGCATTTGCTTGAAGCTATTGCTAGTGCGAAGCAAATCACTAGCGATACCGAGAAAGAGCTGAAGGAATTCATCAGCGGCGTGCTGGAAGAGTTTATGGCTTAGCTATACTCATCATGATGAGTATATACTCAAAAGACACACTATAAAATAAACTTACCATACATACTATATATAATTGCTATATATTAATTTCGTAACATGTTACTATTAATATTCATTAAGAGCGTTAATAATATGTATCAATTGAATTCACATCAGCTTTACCATTTACTAGAATCAATGAAGGCTAACCTATCTCCTGCCAGATATGGAGTTTTAGCAGCACAGGAATGGTATGAGAATAAATATAATCCTTTTTATGATACAAGCTTTGCACAGACCATGAGGGCCACTCTAGAAATTACAGAGCGGATAACTCGCACATATGCTAAGCCTGAATTCAATATCAAAGAGGCTGTGGTCAATGAAAAAAAATATGCCATAGAGCAAAGCATAGTAATGGAGAAGCCATTCTGCAACCTATTACATTTTGACAAGAAAGCCTATACAGGCAAGCAGCCAAAACTACTGATCGTTGCCCCAATGGCAGGCCATCATGCAACACTGTTGCGGGGAACTGTTCACGAGATGCTGTCATATGCCGACGTATATATTACAGATTGGATTGATGCATCACAAGTTCCGGCATCCAAAGGTGCTTTTAACATGGATGATTATATAGACTACACTATAGAATTCTTCAAATTCTTAGGACCAGATCTGCATGTCATGGCTGTCTGCCAACCTACCGTACCGGTCCTGGCCGCAGCTGCAATTATGTCTGCAGAAAAAGACAAAAATGTACCTCTTTCACTCACCCTCATGGGAGGGCCTGTTGATGCTCGTGAAGCACCAACTAAGCTTAGTCAATTCGCAACTGACTTAAGTCAAGACTGGTTCAAGAAATATACGATTACCGAAGTGCCAAAAAATTATCCAGGCCATGGGAGAAAAGTATATCCAGGATTCCTGCAGCTTATGGGCTTTATCAGCATGAATTGGCAAAGACATATGGAGTCGCATATTGACATGTTTAAAAATTTGCTGATTGAAGATGATGAAAAAGCAGAGACACAGAAAATTTTCTATGACGAGTTTTTATCTGTGATGGATCTGCCAGCCGAGTTCTTCTTACAAACTATTAGAGAAGTGTTTAAAGAATTTTCTCTTGCTGAAGGTAAGCTCATATCACGAGGACGTAAGGCAGATACTGCAGCCATCACCAAATGTGCGATCTTTGGAATTGAAGGGGAGAAAGATGATATAGCCGCAGTCGGGCAAACTAAAGCTGCGCTTGAAATATGCAGCAATGTACCAGCTTCCAAGAAGGAATATCTACTACAAAAAGGCGTAGGACACTACGGCGTATTCAGCGGAAGCAAGTTCCGAAAATTCATTGCTCCAGCTATCGCAGAGTTTATCAAGAAGCATGATTGATAATACCCAATCACAACTAAAATACCATAACATCAATAATTCATTTATTAACTTCTTAATCTTTTGTTTACGTACAAGTAAAATATATGCGATGATGAGACTATAGGAAATTTTATTTTATGGAGATAGGAATATGCCGCCAAAACCAATGACAGACAAACTAAAAAAGATAGCAGCAGTCCCAGACAAGGATATTTTATTCAATCAGCCATGGGGTAAATTTTCTCCAGATCAGAAAAAAACTTATAAGGCTGCTGATAGGATGCTTCAGGATGGCGCATGTAGAAGATCTACAGAAGGCATGATAAGTGATATAGAAACTTTAGGAGTAGCATTTATATCAAGCGCCATGTGTCCATCGGTTAAGGCCACTATAAGTTTTCATTTAGCGGCTGATATGGTGAATTTATATAAAGTGAAAGAAGACGAATTAAATGCAAAGGTTAAAGATGCTTTTGGTAAGATTTCTGAAGCTGAGATAAGTGCAATACAACAAAAAGTGGATCAGCAAGTAGGTGCCTTACCACAGGAATCTCTTAACAAAAAAGCATTGGCAGTACTTGCTCAAAATGGCAAGATTACTAAGGCCCAAGAGGTAGAACTACAAAATAATCCCGAAGCATTAGAGCAATATAAAGCAGATAATGCTAAGTTCTGGGAAGCAGCTAATAATATTGGAAAAGATTTATTGGCCAAAGACATCATATATAAAGAAGTTGGACAGTATATCGATGGGAAAAAAACTGAAATATATGCCGGCCTGGAGCTAAAACCTGTCATGGCACATGGTCAGAATTCAGATATTACAATTTTAGGAGCACAAGGAAGTGGTAAAAGTACTGCAATAAGCAACTTAGGAATTGATCAAACTAATTTTTCAAGAGCAGTTTCAGTTGACGATTTTAGACCTGTCTCTATCCCTGGTGTAACAACACCTAAGGATGTAGGTACTAATAATTTATTAGAAACTCAAAATTATGCATTTTTCGCAAAATCGCTCGCAATGGACAAAGTGGTAGCATTGTCTAATGCACGATCGCCTAGACCTAACATAATGGTAGACGCTGTAACTCCTGATCCGAACGTTGCAAAAATACTAACCAATCCTAAATCATATTTAGTAGCATATTCTCCAGCCAATACAGCAGATATAGTTGATAGGGTGCATGATAGAGCAACATCATCTGATGATAAGGAAATGGGCAAAAGATTTTTACCTATGGGAGCTCATGTATTAGTAACACATAAGGGCTCATATGATAGATCTTACAATGTACCAATTGGTAGAACAGAGATGCTTGATACAGATATTAAACCAGGTGAACAACCAAGAAGCATAGGAGCGATAAATAAATTACCTAATGGAGAAATGTCTTTAGAAGTTGTGGATATAAAATCTGTAGCAGAATTTTTTAACAAAAAAAATATAAATGAAAAAGCTGACACAAAACTTGAATTGAGTGAATTTTTATCACGCCCAGACACTTCAAAAACCAAAGCAGATTCTTTGATAGGGTTATTATCTCATAAAGTGAAGGAAGGTGCTGAAGATGTGATGCCTTTTAAAGAAATTAAGCTTATGAAGGAGGGTAAATCAACACCTTATGTAATTATCAAAAAAGGTGTAAACGGTGAGTTGTCGGTTACATATGATATTACTCAGCTTAAAAAGCAACTATCAGACCCTAACAATGGAGAAATTAAAAAAAACATACTAAGGGAAGTGTTTAAAGCTGGAAAAATTGAAGAAGTATTTGATCTGATAGCCAACCCAGAGAAACTTGACCTAAAAACAATGACCCCAGAAGCAAGTACAAGACTTTTAGAAACCTGCCCGCCAGAAGAGATACAAACCTTGTCCAAGGCTATATCTGAACTTGACGAGCCAACAGTTGCAATGAGAAAATTCCTTCTAGAAAACCCTGTAGTAGCACCTCGTAAAGAGCCTGAAAAACCACGGCCAGCCCAAAATATTGCTGATACTGTAGCTGCTATAGAGAAGCCTCCTGCAGTGATATTACCTCCTCATGAAAATATAAGACCTCTTGGCTATCCATCGGAAGAGATTACACGAGCAGCAAAACCATTCGGTTTAACAGTAAGGCAAGAGAAGGAGAATGGACAACTTCTGAGTAGTGGACACGGTGACACCAGACTCCATGCAGACAAAACAGACAAAATAAAAGGTCTAATGGATGACCTAGCTAAGGATTTCAAAAAGAAAAACCCTTCATTAGTTAAACGTATTAGCAAGAAGATAAGCAGCTGGGGAGCTGCCATCAAGAATGCAGCCACCAGAAATAAAAAAGCTCCAGGAGCCTCACGCTAAAATCCGCCAGACCAAAATACCATTCATTTGACAAAACAAGAGATATGTTATATCTCTTGTTTTTGTTTAAAGTACTATGGATGACCGTGTTTTTAGTACTGGATCGTAAGAGAGAAATATGCACAAAATATACAACTCCGCGGAAGAAGCATTACATGGCCTGTTGAGAGACGGCATGACTCTCATGGCAGGTGGCTTTGGCCTATGCGGTATTCCGGAAAATCTGATTGCTGCTATTGCAAAATCGGGCGTAAAAGGCTTAACTATCATCAGCAATAACTGCGGCGTTGATGACTTTGGCCTTGGGATATTGCTAGGGAATGGCCAGATCAAAAAAATGGTCTCCTCCTATGTAGGCGAGAATAAGCTCTTTGAGCAGCAATATTTGAATGGCACGCTACAGCTGGAGCTGAACCCTCAAGGCACACTCGCTGAGCGCATTAGAGCGGGTGGAGCTGGGATTCCTGCTTTCTACACACGTACTGGTGTTGGCACCGTAGCTGCAGACGGAAAAGAGCTGCGAGAATTCAATGGCGAGACTTATGTGATGGAACGGGCATTGGTCGCGGATCTCGCGATAATAAAGGGCCATATGGCTGATAGGTCCGGCAATGTTGTCTATAACAAAACCGCGATGAATTTCAGCCCGATAATGGCTACAGCCTCGAAAATGACTGTCTGTGAAGTTGAGCAAATTGTTGAAAATGGCAAGCTGGATCCAAACCACATCCATACGCCAGGCATATATATCAAACGACTATTGCAGGGCAAAAATTATGAAAAACGCATAGAGAAACTTACAACCAGGGAGCGTGCAAATGGCGTGGTCTAAGGAAGATATGTGCAGAATAGCTGCAGAGCGCGAGCTTAAGGACGGGATGTATGTAAATCTTGGAATAGGCATACCAACCGATGTGCCAAACCATATCAAACATGGCGTCAATGTAGTATTCCAAAGCGAAAATGGCATGCTTGGCATGGGCCCCTTCCCTTACGCTGGCGAAGAAAATCCTGATCTGATCAATGCTGGTAAGCAGACCGTAACTGAGCTTCCATATAGCAGCTATTTCGACAGCGCAGCATCTTTCGCTATGATCCGCGGCTCTCACATAGATTTGACGATACTAGGTGCGCTGCAAGTTTCACAAACGGGTGACCTTGCCAATTGGACGATCCCAGGCAAAATGGTGAAAGGTATGGGCGGCGCGATGGATCTGGTAGCCAACGTGAAGCGCGTGGTTATTATCATGGAACATAACGCCAAAGACGGCACGCCAAAGCTTGTGGATAAATGCACGCTACCTCTAACAGGCATAAGCGTGGTCAGCCATATTATCACCGACCTCGGGCTATTCGACGTGGAAGAGGGCGGCTTGAAACTAATCGACAAACCGCATGATGTTACGCTGGAGGAGATAACTTCTCGCAGCACAGCTAGGATTTTGGTTTAGAACCTTCTATACTCATCATGATTGAAAATGCTGAATTTTGTGCAAGTATTTTTGAGAGAGTATGGAAATTCTTTCTTGGGCATCTTTCTCCTTTGTTATATTGCTATCTCAAATTGAAAATATACTATATCTATCTAACCCGTCTAGTGAGATTTTTTACTTTTATTTTTAATAGCTTAGCTATATGCTATGGTCCAATTATTAAAAGTCTATTGCATGCACATAAACGGTTGGATAAATATTTATAAGCCGACTGGAATCAGCTCTGCGGGGCTTGTTGCCGCTATAAAGCGAAACCTAGGAAAGAAGGTGAAGGTGGGTCATACGGGTACTTTAGACCTTGAAGCGGAAGGGATTTTGCCAATAGCTATAGGCGAAGCTACAAAGCTAGCCAGCTTTCTTGTGGATGCCCAAAAAGCCTATAGGTTCAAAGTACAATTTGGTGCATGCACAGATACCGGCGATAGGGCTGGCAAGGTGCTAAAAACTACAGACCATATCCCTTCTGAAAAAGAATGCCACGAAATATGCCAGAAATTCACAGGGCTAATCACTCAAACCCCTCCTGCTTATTCTGCTCTTAAAATTTCCGGAGTACCAGCTTATAAATTAGCCAGGGAAGGCAAAGAGGTTAATCTCAAATCAAGAGAAATTAACATCTATAAGTTAATTTGTGAGTCATATGATGATCTTAATAGATGCGCAATTTACTATGCAGAATGCTCCAAAGGTACCTACATAAGGACCCTGGCGGAGGATATATCTTTGTCCTTGCAAAGTTTAGGTTTTGTGCTAGAATTGGCCCGAACAAGGGTTGGGGGTTTTGCTGCAGATAATGCAATAAAACTTTCAGATTTTGCAGATTTAAGTGCTGAAGAGGCACACAGCTTTTTGCTAAGTAAGTTACAAAAAGCTGACGTTGTACTGGCCGACATCCCGGTACTAGATATAGATGTCGATATTGCTCAAAAAGTGCGTTTTGGCCAAAAAGTCTCTTTGACTTTGGTAAGCGCGCAAAGAATATGGCTAAGGCACAATGGTGATGTGCTCGCTATAGGGAGTATATCGGATGGCTATTTCAATTCTGCAAGAGTATTAAATTTATGAGGAGAAAGAGATATGTCGATTACACCAGAGCGCAAGCAAATAGTAATAAAGGAATATGCACGCGCGCCTAATGATACCGGTTCTGCGGAAGTTCAGATTGCGATTCTCACAGAGAGAATCAACGCATTAACAAAACATTGCCAGGAAAACCATAAGGATTTCCACTCACGCCGTGGACTTTTAATGCTAGTTGGAAGACGTAGAAGGCTCCTAAATTACCTAAAAAATAACGATCTAGCAAAATACCTAGAAATTATCAACAAATTGGGTCTACGTAAATAATACACACACGCTGGCTTGCTGAAGGCTTCAAACTTTCACCAAGTCACGTCTTATGTACCACTAAAGGTACTTTAACAAAACATCAGGAAAATAATAATAATGTTTAAAGAAATAATCGAAACAATCAATTGGGGCGAATTTGAGCTCACAATGAAAACAGGCAAAATAGCTAAGCAAAGCGATGGCGCCGTTATAGTATCAATGGGTGATACTGTCGTTATGTGTACAGCAGTTAGCGCAAAAGAACAGAAGGTCGGGGTTAATTTCTTCCCTCTTACAGTTCACTATCGTGAAATGGCTTATGCTGCCGGAAAAATTCCAGGCGGATTTTTCAAACGCGAAGGAAGAGCAACAGAGCGTGAAACATTGGTGTCAAGACTTATCGACCGCCCATTGCGCCCCCTATTCCACTCTGGATTCTTCAATGAAACACAAGTAATTTGTACAGTACTATCTTATGATGATAAATGTCCTTCAGATATTCTAGCCATTATTGGTGCGTCTGCTGCTCTTGCTATTGCTGGGGTTCCATATACAGAAGTAATTGCAGCTGCAAAAGTTGGTTACATAGATAACAAGTTCATTTTGAACCCATCTAGCGCACAAATTGCTGAAGGTAAATTAGATCTAATAGTCGCAGGAACAGATTCTTCTGTAATGATGGTTGAGTCTGAAGCTAGTGAGCTTAGCGAAGAAGTAATGTTAGAGGCTATTGAGTTTGGGCATACAGCTTTCCAACCTGTGATCAAGATGATCGAAAAACTAGCTAAAACAGCTGGTAAAGAGGCTTGGCCTATTCCTCAACCACTCGCAAGCGATGAGCTAATTGAGAGAATCGCAAATCAATATAGAAAAGATATTGAGGATTCATATTCAATTCGCCACAAGCAAGATAGATATAAAAGCTTAGGTGCAATCTACGATGCTATTAAAATTAGTTTCGAGGGCACTGACGTATCAGAATTAGCTTTAGAAACCGCATTTCATGAAGTCAAAGGTCGTGTACTAAGACATGAAGCTATCAATACAGGCATTCGTATTGATGATAGAAAATTAGATGACATTAGACCAATTGAAACTGAAGTATGTTTACTACCTAAAGCTCATGGCTCTGCACTTTTCACTCGCGGCGAAACTCAGGCTTTGGTTGTAGCAACTTTAGGCACTGGATCTGACGAGCAAATCAT
>JAYUHP010000188.1:0-7937 GCA_043766875.1 Rickettsiaceae bacterium | reverse complement strand
CGCAGCCTCAAAAGCAGGACCAACTCCACCGCCAAGACCACCAAAACCTGCGCTTCCTAAAGATGTTCAAGCAAAGCTAGAAGCAGTACGTAAGCAAGCAGCTGCTGGTCAAGTAAGTACTAGTACTACTACTACTAATAAGGCTGGTACCAGGGAAAAACCAACTCCACCGCCAAGACGTACAGCAGCAGGAGTAGGGCCTGCAGGCTAACCACCCAGCCCTAAAATAAATCTCTCAAGGTCCTTGAGTCTCGTTCTTTTGAGCCTTTCGGCTTTGAGGATACTGCAAATTTCATGCACTGCTTGGTCCAGCTCGTCATTGATTACAACATAATCATAATCCACATGCTGTGAAATCTCGTTGATTGCCTCATTCATACGCATCTCTATTGCTTCTTCATTATCGCTGGAGCGCCTAATCAAACGTTCTTTCAACGTGTCCAGTGATGGTGGCATTATAAATACACTGATGACACTAGAATCTATTTGCTGCTTTATGGATTTATAGCCCTGGCAATCTATATCAAACACCACATCTCTGCCCGAATCAAGTAAATCTACCACCTCTTTCTTAGGCGTTCCATAGAGCTTGTCATATATCATCGCATATTCCAGAAACTCATCCCTGGCGACCATATCGAGGAACTTTTCATGCTCTGTAAAATAGTAATCCTTGCCGTGACCTTCCTTAGGGCGCTTATCGCGAGTGGTATATGAAATTGCCAGCTCAGCATTTGGGTCCATCTTTGTAACAGCCTGGGCAATCGTGGATTTACCAGCGCCGGATGGCGAAGAAAGGACTAGCAATATGCTACTGGAAGATAATGAATTGTTCATGTTTCGTAAGTTTATTTGGAAATAGGGATTATATAGTTTAGGTCCTGATTTGCCAAGTGAAAACTAATTTTTGATACACTCAGATCAATTAAGTATAGAAGATAAAAAATGCACATTAATATTGCGCTTCTGCTCTAAAGATAGCTTATCTATAAGCTCGACGGTTTTGAAAATAGATTCAAAATTCCGAGGGATTCTATTTATTAAAAATTTGATAACCTCATCGGAAGACTGCAAAGAACGTTCCAGCAACTGCTTTGACAGAAGCGTTCTGAGCATCACGTCATCTGGTGGCGAAATATTCAATCTCTGGACAGCGCTTAGCCTGGAAGCAAGGTCTGGCAGTTTGAAGTCGCTAATGCTTTGGCAGGTAAGTAGGGCTATCTTATCATTTTCATTACAATAGTTGAAAAGATGTAATAGATCTTTTTCATCCCAGACCATGTCTATATCATCTGCTACAATATATTTGCTATAAAGCTTGGAGATATCATCATTAGGCCTAACCCAAACGGCATTTGCAGTTTCTTGAAACAAATGAGCGAAATGAGTTTTGCCAGATTTGTTAGGCCCTGTTACTAGCATGATTCCTGGATAGGGATTGACCCCAGCGCTACCAGGCAGCTGGTCTATTATATACTTAATTGGTATGTTACAAGCTGTGAAAATAAAGTCATGAGGATTATATTTACCTTCGGTCTGTATAGGCAACAGGTACTGTTTCATGATTACTTATTATAGAGATCGCTTTTATTATAATCCCGCCTTGCATGCTTCAGAATAACCGAAACAATCCCTGCGACTGGTATTGCGATAAGCATTCCAATAGGTCCCAGCAAAAAGCCTAATATAAGCACTGAGAACATTATCCATATAGGGCTTAGGCCAATGCTATCGCCAATGATTTTTGGAGCAACGATAGAGCTATCTAGGATGTTACCTACCATATATAGCCCTGCTATATAGGTTAGTTCTATTGATAATCCGAAGGTAAGATATCCGACAAGCATGGATGTAGTCACGGCAACCAATGGGCCTATGAGTGGGACTATAGGGACAAAGCCTGAAATAAGAGCTAGTATCAATGCAATATCGAGTCCTATTATCCTAAGCCCTGTGTAGTAATATACGATCCATATGGCGCATACTAAGAGCTGTCCACGAAGGTAGCCTGCTAGAACTTTGTCTATATCAGAAAAGACACCACGGACAAATTCCTGGGATTTTTTTGGAAATAATTGGTAAAAGTTGATCTTCATTTTTTCCCAGTCTCTCAAGAAGTAAAATAGTAGAACCGGTATCAAGAATAGCATAACTAAAGCGCTAATGGTAGCCATAGTATATGTCCATATATTGTGCAGTACAGATATAAGTACTGCGAATGCGCTGTTGATCTCTTTGTTTATCGTATCTTGGATATTGCTAGCTATGGCAGGATCTAAGGAATGGATTTTTTGCATCACATAAGGGACTAAAGAGTTGGTGACATAGCTCTTATAGACTGGGATCTTAGCTACCAAAAGTGAAATTTGGGAATAGATGATTGGTATGAGCAGCATTATCAGCCAGGCAAATACAGTCAAGAATGTCAATAGCACTACTACGGCTAGCAGTGAGCGTGGTAATGGAGTTTTATTTTGTAATGCTTTCAAAAATGGATTTAAAGCGTAGGCTAGGATGAAAGCTATAATGAAAGGTTTTACAACCTCAGATGTGCTGGTCAGTAAAAACCCACCAATTGCTACGAGAAATAGAGCTATGAGACTTATTCTAACCAATTTTATATCCCCGTTTCAAGTTCGAACATTACATATTCATTGTTATATACTCTGAATGTCAGCTGATTTACATAAAAACCTTCTGCCAAGTCTTTCAGAGATTTGTCTGTATAGAGTTCTACCATATAATGTTTATCATCATCCAGATTGATTTTATATTTTACTACTTCTGTGACGTGGCTTAACTTCTCTTTGAAGCTTTCTAGGCCTTCTTTGGAGAAGATGTCAGCTCTCATTTGTATCTTTGTAAGTTTTTTACCCTTTTGAGGCTGTGCAAGCAGAGCATCTAAGACGCTACCGGCTTTTTTAGAGCTATCTTCTTTAAGCACCATGCGTTGTGATTCATAGGCGGTATCAGTAGCATTTTGATCATTAGCATACTGAATTTTTTGGCCATAGTGATTAATTATACGGTCTATTGCCATATCGAAATATTTCTTGGCGTTATCCGGATTGGCTACATCATATTTAGTTTCTGTGATATTTTTTGTTATAGGAGAAAGCTCTTCAGTTGTTACGCTGAAATACATGCTGCCATCATCTCTTGTGAAATATTCACAGCTCGCAATTAGAATATTTTTAAAGCGCTTTACATTTAGTTTATTTAGAAATTCTTCGTAAGTTAAAGAATAAACATTACCTGTGGTAATACTCGTTGACATTTTTGTTGGGTCGATCGGTAATAGCCTGTATTTTTTGCAATCATCTTTGCTGCTCATCCATGTTGCTAACCACTCAGTTTTGGTATCCAGAAATGAGATTACGTTCTTCTGCTTAAAGACAGGGATGATTATATATTCGAAGAACTGGTCCTGCACTGCTGGAGAGCCATATTTTAATATCAGTTCATTGATGGATAGATTATCATAAGCATAGTTGACATCTGCTGTGTATTTTTCATCAAAACTAGTTTCAGAGATCGTATTGCTGATGGAGAAGACATTTTTTAGCTCTGGATAAGGTACTTGGCTGAAATTTGAATTTTTAACCCCAATTTGGTCAGCAACAAGGCTGAGAGCGCGTCTCATTCCTTCAATATTAGCCTTAATGGAACATTCATATACATTATTTCCTGTTGCGGAGATATGAAGTCCCCTAATATCACCAAGCCCTAAAGAGACTAGCGGGAAAAATAATATAAATAAAAAAGATAAAAGACGCATTATTCCATGGCTTTAGTTACCGTGACAGTTGCAGGTCGAAGTAACCTGTCACCGATCATATACCCATCTTGTACCAATTGTAGAATAGTCCCGACTGGATGTTCCGAAGTTGGTACCTGAGTTACTGCATAATGTAGATTATAATCGAATTTATCACCAAGGCTAGGAGATATAGCTGCCAACTTGTATTTTGTGAATATATTTACCATCTCCTGGCGCGTCATTTCAACACCAGCTATGGTATTTGCCACCTCATCAGACATCTCAGAAGGCTTATGCTCTAGGGCTCGCGAGAGATTATCTAGCACAGATAATAGATCCTTGGCAAAATTACTCATGCTGTAATTTTTTGCATCATCAATCTGCTTTTCATAGCGTTTACGTATGTTTTCCATCTCTGCAGCTGACCGCAGCAACCTATCATTTAGCTCCTGGATCTCTTCTTTAAGTATCGCAAAAGCGGGATTTTCAGATGGCTCATTCTGCTCCTGCTCCACAGGAGGTTGATTTTCTGGTTCTTTATCTTCTTTTTCAGTCATATTATCTCATCCTTCAAGATTTCTTCATGTTTGATATACTCAATATCAGTTGAATTGATGCTATGGCAGCCGGAGCAAACCCTAGATCACTAGGTAAGCCGACGAGCAACAACGCAGCAAGTTCAAATCAATTGAGTATATAATAATGATTTATGGATATTTCAAGATTTTATCTGATAAATTATAGCAACTACTTATAACTAATATGTTTGTCATCCCGGACCAGTGAGAGCGAAGCTCGAACGACGGATCCGGGATCCATACCTACAAACTTCTATGATGCTTTGCATCATAGTACTCATAACCTGGAGATTTATCACGCTCGAACTCTAAATCAAGTCCATATAAGGGAGAGTTTCTAAAAAACTCAGCAACGCTT
This sequence comes from Rickettsiaceae bacterium, assembly GCA_043766875.1. GTDB lineage: Bacteria > Pseudomonadota > Alphaproteobacteria > Rickettsiales > Rickettsiaceae > JAYUHP01. The sequence continues at coordinate 3,241 of JAYUHP010000188.1, read as the reverse complement.
TGCTTCTTTCCCTGTAACTCCTTATATTTTTCCAAGCTCAATACCACCGCCACCTCCACGCCATGCCGAGAAATAATTTGTGGCTCGTGCTCAGCCATATTTACCAACTGACTTAACTTTGCTTTTGCTTCTTGTAATTACCATACGCTCATAATTCCTCCTAAACACTAGTCACACTAGTCGTAATAAAACCATATAGGTCAGAAGTCAATATTTTTAAGCAGGGATTTGTTACGATATTAACACAAAATTCTTAATTTTTCTTGACAATTGGCCGTGATTTTGCTATACTGAAATAAATTAAAATAGGCATGTCATGTCAAAAGTTTCAATTGAAGATCTAAGATCAAAATTCCAAGATATGTCACCATTAAAGCATACTGTTGTGGGCGCTATGTCCCCATCTCAAGGGGGAGAAGTTACTTTACTCTCACAGTCATTAGACCAAACTTTGGATGAAAATACACAGTTTTTCATAGCTTCAGTATCCAAACAATTTACTGCATTCATGATGCTTAAAGCACTCCATGCAAAAAATCAAGGTGATATGGACGCAGTGAAGATGGATCTACATGCTCCGCTTAGTAAGACATTTGAAGGTTCAGTGTTTTTTGATCAACTCACTAGCCCTGCAAATCGCCCGGGTTATATGAGCGAAGAGCTAGCGGAGGCGCTCAAGACAACAACGATCCATGAGCTGCTAACGCATACGTCAGGACTGGATGATTTTTATTCACGTAAGTCAGTGGTTAAGAATTGGGATGGTGGAGCCACAGGTGCTGCTTCTCCGACTCCTGAGCAGATTGAAGCTGAGCTATACAAACTCATTTGTCCTTGGACAGATCATATCGAGGGCATACAAAGGGCAAATCTTCTTGAAACAAAAGATTTCGAATACTGCAATACCAATTATACCATTGTAGCCAAAATCATTGAGCACCTGACAGGCATGAGTTTTACAGACTATTCCACAGAATTGACCAAGGAATTTGGGCTTGAATCGACACTAAATGTGGAGTCAGGGGCTGCTGTAAAGGTTGCGGAAGAGTATGATTTGAAAAAGCTACACCTGAATCTGGAAGATCCATTATCTTGGAATGTAAAGTGGGGTGTACATGAGGCCTTTGGTAACGGTAGTCTGGTTTCTACAGTTCATGATGTGCTTGAGTGGGGTCCGAAACTCGTTTCCCATCCATATCATAAATTGATATCCGCAAAGGCTGTAAATGGTGGTCTGGCAGAGGATGATTTTTATGGCTATGGTCTTTTTACCAGGGTTACCAAGTCATATGGTGATATGATATTCCATCCTGGCGAAATAGGTCTGTATAATAGTTTTTTGTTCTATTGGCCTGAGCAGGATATGCATATGGCAATTTTGTCTTGTGACGAAAAAGAGCTTGGTAGCGTTACTGGAGTTTTGTCAGATCTATTTGAGTAAAGGTGGTTTGCCTTCCACAACCGTACCTTGATGATAGAGTATTTTCCAGCCATCACTTGTGCGGCGCCATATGGTTGAGCGCCTTGTCACTCTTTCTGATATTTAGAATTTTATTTAGTTTTCTCACTCATAGCTCCCAGGGATTGATTATCTCTAGGCCAGGTACTTTATCAAAATCTTTAACATTGCGGGTAACGAGCTTCAAATTATGTACTAAGCATGAGGCGGCTATCAGAGCATCTATAGGAGGTATCGTGATATGCGAAGTGATATAGCCCCATTTATCCGCCACTTGCTCATCAACATTGAGTATCCTTCCCTGAAAACGAGTGATAATACCGATCTCTAACCAATGAGTAATTTTTTGTTTTTTTGAATTATCTTGTAGTTTTTCTATACCTTTTCTTACCTCGCCTAATGTCAAAACACTGATGGCGGCCTGCTTAATATCAATAGGCAATAACCAATCTATTAATTTTTTATTTGGAGAGTTTTTTGCTGTCTCTGAAACAACATTGGTATCGTATAAATATATCATAATTCAATTTCACGAGCAGGAGATTTATCACGCTCAAATTCTAGATCTAAGCCGTATAGAGGTGATTTCCTCATAAAATCGACAAAATTCTCTTTTTTACCCTGTAACTCCTTATATTTTTCCAAGCTCAATACCACTGTCTTCTCCACACCATGCCGAGAAATAATTTGGGGCTCGTGCTCAGCCATATTTACCAACTGACTTAACTTTGCTTTTGCTTCTTGTAATTGCCATACGCTCATAATTCCTCCTAAAAACTAGTCACACTAGTCATAATAAAACCATATAGGTCAGAAGTCAATATTTTTTAAGCTATCTCATAATGGTTTGCCTTCCACAACCGTACCTTGATGATAGAGTATTTTCCAGCCATCGCTTGTGCGGCGCCATATGGTTGAGCGCCTTGTCACTCTTTCTCCTTGCAATAAGGTATAGGTAAGTAAAAAATTATTGGGAGCTATTTCAAGAAGGTGGAAGTCCTTGGTTTCCCATATATCTTCGTAATTTGGATCCTGGTAGCGCTCCACAAGCATTTTGATTATATATTCGCGACTATAGCGAGATCCAGAAGCTCCTACTTCCCAGAATTCATCATCGACCATATTGGCAAAATCCTGCTGTGATGCACCAAATTTAGCATGATGGAATATTGGTTCTCGGTTCTTCAAATCCTCCAAGATATCGATTAATTTTGAATCTGTAACTAGATTAGGCTCCATCATGCTCATTGCTCTCTTAGGGTTGTATCCAGCCTAGCTTAAAACCACCACCTAAAATAGGCTGTAATGATTTTTGATTAGGGGTTTTAGGAGATTCGCCACGCAGTGCGTGGCGAATTCTATCTTCATATACAATATAAAATTGTCTGATATCTTTTAACGTTGTAATACCAAACCCTTTGCCATACCTAGAAGCCAGCTTTTGCGATAGTTCCTTGAGTATAAAGCTACCATATTCAGCACGCTCTTGGCCATTTTGTTCTTCCTCAACTATATCCCTACCAATATTCCAGTAGGCATTTACCATCTCAGTATCTATACTCCTCATGTGTCAATAGTATATTGGATTGTGGTATTGAAAAAAATAGAAATTTTTTATCTAAAACCCCTTAATGAGATTTTTTCTTATGATATAATGATCATCGGCAAAGATATTGCCAAGAGGGGGGATATGACTGAGTTTTTTGAAATGCCGCGCGCGCGACCGCAATGTTTGCTTTTCGCATGGTAAAAAAGCTACAGTAAGAATTCGCCTTGAAAGAG
>JAYUHP010000187.1:0-1024 GCA_043766875.1 Rickettsiaceae bacterium | reverse complement strand
CTTGCCATTGTATTCGGTTTCCTAGCTGCCACTTATGATATAGCTTATGATGCATGGAGGATAGAGAGAGTTGGGCCAGAGCTTCAGGCAATAAATGCTGCAACTGCAGTATTCGGATATCGTATGGGCGCTCTTACCACTGCTGGCGGTGTGCTGTATGCGGTTGGCGTAACCGATAGTTGGAGCTGGACCCTTACAGGTGTGGCTGGATTATTTGCTCTGGTGATGCTATTTATACTTACTGTTTCTGATAATGGTTTGCAGGATATTAATAAGAAGGCAAAGTTTAATCTTAAAGAAAATGTCTTTGATCCATTCAAGGATTTACTAACACGTCCTATGGCGATCCATATATTGGTTGCAATTATATTATACAAGGCTGGGGAAGCAATGCTTGGCTTTGTTAGCACCCCATTCTATCAGGAAATTGGTTTTTCCAAGCAAGAGATTGCAAGCGTTGTGAAAGTTTTCGGTGTGATAGCAACCACAGTTGGTACGCTTGCTGGTGGGCTTGCTTGCTATAAACTTGGAAATATCCGAGGTCTTATAGTTTGCGGAGTTATACAAATGATTTCCAATCTAACCTTCATATGGCTTAGCCATCAAGGGCCCCAGCTATATGCATTGTTTGTTACCGTAGCAGTTGATAATTTTACTGGCGGAATGGGGGCAGCAGCTCTGGTTGGTTATGTTGGAGCTTTGTGTAAAAGAGAATATACAGCCACGCAATATGCGCTTCTTAGCAGTGCAACTACCCTTGTGAATAATAGCCTCACAGCCTATTCTGGCAGCTTAGTACAGTATCTGGGATGGAATAACTTTTTTATCTTTACGGTAGTACTATCACTTCCTGCTCTAGCGGTTCTATTGTACCTGGGCTTTAGGTTGAATGATGTGCGCATAACCAGCGCTAAATAATACCAAGTCCCAAATTAAATAATTGTAAGTCTAAAATATGCTAGATTACTTTCTAGAGTAAATATAAAGAGTGTTTTATATTTACTCATAAGAGAGTAGCAACAAT
>JAYUHP010000186.1:0-8202 GCA_043766875.1 Rickettsiaceae bacterium | reverse complement strand
TAGGATCTGTCGATTTTTCTGTGGTATTTAGCAGCGCAAAAACCCTTGGAGCTTCTAATATAGCGATATTTGGAATGGACGTTCCAGTGCTTGAATTTATCTGCATTATGCTTTTTATAGGCTGTATGGGGAAATCGGCACAAATAGGACTGCATGTTTGGCTGCCTGATGCTATGGAAGGACCAACTCCGGTTTCGGCCCTAATCCATGCTGCAACAATGGTAACAGCAGGGGTATTCCTTGTGGCTAGAGCTTCACCTTTGTTCCAATATGCGCCAATTGCCTCGCAGCTTATATTGTGGGTTGGTGGGGTTACTTGCCTTTTTGCAGCGAGCATAGCAATAGCCCAAAATGATATCAAAAAAATTATTGCTTATTCTACATGCAGCCAGCTTGGCTATATGTTTATGGCCTGCGGAGCCTATGCTTATAATGCCGCAATTTTCCATTTGGTGACTCATGCATTTTTCAAGGCGATGCTATTTTTGTCAGCAGGAATTGTGATACATGCTTGCCATGAGCAAGATATAAGAAAGATGGGTGGCTTAAGACGCCATATGCCTACGACCTATATGATGTTCTGGATAGGTTCTTTAGCGATTATGGGAATATATCCATTCGCGGGCTATTATTCCAAGGATTTGATACTGGAATCTGTCTTTGCGTCAGCTGGCGTAAATATGCCATTTATTTTTGGGCTGGCTGCCGCATTTTTAACTGCAATCTATTCCATGAAAATTATAGTTTGCGTATTCCATGGCAAAACCACAAGTAAACATATCCATGAAGAGCCGCCAGTTATGGTGCTGCCACTTGCTTTGCTTGCTGTTGGAAGCATTTTAGGCGGAAGATATCTTGAGCATTATTTTTCTCCCGAACATTTGGATGTGCCATTTGAGATAAAATTTGCGCCTCTCGTTGTGGGTCTTAGCGGCATGCTTTGCGGATTTGTGATATTCCAGTGGAAATTGGCTAAGAAAATCGCTTCCATATTTAGCTTATTAAACAAGCTGCTTGAGAATAAATATTTCTTCGATGAAATATATGAAAAAACCTTCGTGAAAGCCACGCGAGGTCTGTCTTGCCTCTCCAAACTTATAGATATTCATGTGATAGATAATATCGGCCCTGGGGGCGGAGCTGCCACTGTTAGTATTGGCGCAAGTTTCATCTCAAGCCTGCAGAATGGCTATATATTTTCCTATGTGTTTTACGTGCTACTTGGGCTGTTCTCGGTACTCTCATGGTGGCTTTGTATCTATTTAATTTGAGAATAGCAATGTATTCAATTCCAATTCTAACCATTACAATATTAGCTCCTCTAGTTTGCGCACTGGCTTTGGTCCTTTTCAGATGCTGTGAGAAATTCATTGCTCTTTTGGGAGCCTTTATTACATTGGCTTTGGCTTGCTATCTCACATGTCAATTTGACTCCAATCTTGCAGGTTACCAGTTCGTAGAACATTATCCTCTCGTACCATCTTTGGGACTGGATTACCATGTTGGCTTGGATGGGATCTCCATTTTATTTGTGCTGCTCACAGCACTGCTTACCCCATTGTGCTTTATCTTTGTAGCTGGCAGTTTGCTGGAAAAAGCAAAGGAATGGCTGATATTATTCCTGCTACTGGAATCTCTAGTGATTGCCTGTTTCGCTTCATTAAATCTGTTTTTATTTTACATATTCTTTGAAGCCATGTTAATACCAATGTACTTGATAATAGGAGCATTCGGCGGAGAAAACAGAGTATATGCCGCGCTGAAATTCTTCCTTTATACATTTGCTGGTTCGATATTCTTCCTGATAGCTCTTATAACAATTTACGTAAAAATCGGTAGCTTTGATATAATTTATCTAACGGAACATCAAGAGCTTATCTCAGTGCTTCCAAATTGGATCTGGCTTGCTATTTTTGTAGCAATGGCTGTGAAGGTGCCGATGGTCCCATTCCACACATGGCTGCCCGATGCCCACGTGCAGGCGCCAACTGCCGGCTCTGTGATATTGGCGGGGATTTTGCTGAAAGTTGGCGGCTATGGCATGATCAGAGTTCTGGTCCAAATTTTCTATGAGCAAAGCGTTTATTATGCTCCATGGGTTATATATGTGAGCGTGGCGGCTGTTATCTACGGCTCTTTTGTGGCTATGGCGCAGAAGGATATGAAAAAAATGATCGCTTATTCTTCTGTGTCCCATATGGGATATGTTACAGCAGCTATTTTCAGCATGAGCGCCATTGGTTTAGAGGGGGCCCTGCTGCAGATGGTCAGTCATGGACTTATTTCTGCTGGGCTATTCTTTGCAATAGGCATTATGTACGACAGGATGCATACGAAAGAAATCTCAGCTTATGGTGGCGTGGCAAGCAAAATGCCCTTCTTTGCTACTTTATTTATGATACTTGTTATGGGCTCTGTTGGACTTCCTGGGACCAGCGGTTTTGTGGGTGAATTTTTAAGCCTGGTTGCAGTGTTCAAATATGATATGTATATGGCAGCAATTGCTGCTTTTGCTGTGGTGCTGGGTGCTGTTTATATGCTCTCTTTATACAAAAGAGTTATGCTTGGCGAAATTACGAATGAGCATGTGAAAAAGATGCGGGATATATCATTCTGTGAAGCTGTGCCTCTTTTAGTACTCTGCGCAGGCAGTATAATGATTGGTTTGCAGCCAGAATATATGCTTTCAATATTTAGATTAGGGATTGGCAATATTTTATGAATTACAGTGAACTAATGGTTATTATGCCGGAATTGGCATTGCTTGGAACGGCTTTAACATGGCTTATTTTCGGGCTTATTCTGCCATCGAGAAAGGATGGTGTGATTAGGCTCATGAGCTTTGTGGTGCTGATTTTGGCCAGCTGCCTCTTTGCCTATGGCGATTCCTTCTATGGATCTGCATTTAGTAAAACATATGTAAATAATAGCTATACCATAAGATTCAAAGCATTTATTTTGGCAGCCGGCTCTATGATAGTCCTGGCCAGTGCTGGGCATTTCAAGAATGTTAGGCAGAAAAATCAAGATGAGTTTTTTGTGCTGTTTCTTCTTTCCGTGCTTGGAAGCTTTGTAGCAATTTCCGCGCGTGATTTGATAGTGCTCTTTGTAGGGCTCGAGCTACAATCCCTGCCGGCATATATTCTTGCAGCTTTTGCGCGAGATAGTATAAAATCCTCAGAAGCGGGGCTGAAATATTTTATTCTGGGTTCTTTGGCTTCAGCCATTCTCCTATTTGGATCCTCTCTTGTATACGGCTTTACAGGCACTGTATCATATTATGGAATAAGTTATTTTATATTACATTCAACTAATATCGGTGTGCTGGCCGGTGTTAGCATGATAATCATTGCGCTGATGTTCAAACTATCTGTAGCCCCTTTTCATATGTGGACTCCGGATGTGTACGAAGGTTCGCCGATTATGTCTGTCACTATATTCGCCTCGGTTCAAAAGCTCGCATCGCTAGGAATATTCGTGACCCTCATAGCAATGCTATTGTCCAAATTTGCCGAACCGTTTGTTCCAGTAATCAAGTTCTTTGCAGTATGCTCTCTCATCGTAGGGTCTCTTGGAGCCATATTCCAAAATACCATAAAAAGGCTTATGGCATATAGCGCTATACTAAATATAGGTTATGTTTTGCTTGCTATAATTGCAGACCTGTACATAGGAGTGTGGCGCCATGCTTTCTTCACATATATGATCATATATGCGGTGAGCACTATAGCATTCTTCTCACTTTTAGCTGCTGTGTTTGGAAAAAGGGCTGATGATTTAACAATGCAGGATTTACATGGGCTTGGGGAGCATAGAAAATGGTCAGCTGCTGCTCTTACGGTGCTAATATTCTCAATGATAGGCATACCACCTATGGCTGGATTTTTCGGGAAATATTATGTGCTTTATGATTTAATTGCTATTGAAGAATATGGTCTAGTTCTTATGGCCGTCTTGGCTAGCGTAGTTGCAGCCTATTATTACTTAAGAATAGTTAAAACTATCTACTTTGATTCACCAGAAATCACGCTACCGCAATCTCCGGTTGCGGCGACTGTAGTAATTGTGGTATCCTCAAGCATTATATTCGTCATATCTTTCGCTTTTGTGCTAGCAGGGTATTTCTCTGGGTTGGAATTTATAGTAAGATAGGCCTGACATCCCGAAATTGATGTCATCCGGACTAGGTGCGGGATCCAGGATTAAAAAAACGCCGTCATCCCGGAATTTTGTGGAACAAAATATCCGGGAACCATAACCTTAGCATTTGAGATAATCCTCAGCTATCGTGGTTATGGGCCCCGGGTCTGCGCCCGGGGTGACGATAAGCTGGATCCCGGCCTTTCGCCGGAATGACGCGTTTATAAAAAGGACTCCAATGCATTTAAAATGGCTACAGCGCTATAATCTGCTGGTATTTGAAGAAATAGACAGCACGAATAATGAGGCCAAGCGGCTCATTAAGGCTGGAGCTTTGGATAGGCTGGTAATTTGGACTAAGAACCAGACGGATGGCAGAGGAAGGCATGGCAAGCAATGGGAGTCGCTGGATGGCAATCTCTATATTTCCATTCTATCGCCTATTCAATGTGAGTTATATAAAGCCGCTGAGCTTTCATTTGTGCTTGGGCTTGCGGTTTCAGATGTAATAGAATATCTGGCTGAGAAATCTAAGATAAAGCCCCAGATTAGCCTAAAATGGCCTAATGATATTATGCTAAATGGTGCAAAGATAGGTGGCATTTTGCTTGAATCACTGCCAGAGGAGGATGATCGCTGGGTGATTATAGGGCTGGGGCTTAATATTGAAGAAGCTCCTAAGTCATCTGTTGGATCAAGTCTTAAATCCATAGGAATTAGGGTTAGTGCTGGCCAAGTGCTGGATCTGGTGATGAATAGGTTCGATTATTACCATAATATGTGGAGCATATATGGTTTTACCAAAATCAGACAAATCTGGCTCAAAGGAGCTTACAAGCTTGGCGAAGTAGTTACCATCAGCGATGTCACAAACAGAGTCTCAGGGGTATTTGAGACCATAGAAAAAGACGGATCAATACGAATCAAACTTGCCTCCGGCGAGAAATATAGCATGTCCACCGGTGAGATATTTTTCGGGTGATAATATACTCATAATTATTGAATCTGCTGTTCCAATGATTATGAGTATAAGCTACTACTTGTAATAAAAAATCTTATGAAAAATCTCTATTGACAGTTGATACTGGCACCTTCTATGATAAAGCTATCTATTAACTTTGGAAGCTTAAATATGAGATTCTCTAGGTTTGTTCTTGTGGTTACCATATTCGTGATGATGTCGCTTTTAACTTGTGCAGCTGTTACTGTATAACATCGCAACATATGTCATCTGGCCCCCCTTCGCGAGGGTAAACTCCGGCAGGGATCCAGCCTGTCACCTAGGTAAATTGCGTAGCAATTATCCGGGGTGACGGCAATATGGATAAACTGTTACTGCTATCTTGACTGCCCCTCACTCTTCTTCTTGTTAAGATGGTAAGCTATTGCATTTGCACCAAGAGCTCTATGGCGGTCGTCTTGTAGGTCCAGGGCATTTATATTTATCTTTCCTTCCTCTAACAGCTCTTTTAAATTGGGCTTTATTTCTGGATGATCAAGTATGGTTTTTGTATGTACACCTAGAAGTCGGGGATTATGTTTTTCTGGTTGAAAATGCCCGTGTTTGCTGCTATTATCTACAAAAAATTTGATTGCATCTCCGAGCTTTGCGTCAGGTGTTTTTGGCATAATTCCCTCTTATATTTGTTAATGTAACTCTAATTGTAAATTATAATTTCATTAATGGCATTAATGTTTCTTAGTTTATAGCAATTAAAAAAACTACCGTGATTTATATCCCACAGACAGAAAACTTGATCTGCTGCCAATATTCATAGTATATTCCCTGAACTGACCTTAAAATTTGGACAATGTGATATGCGACCTATAATAATCCTAATAGCCCCACAAATGGGGGAAAATATTGGCGCGGCGGCTCGGGCGATGAAGAATTTCGGCCTTAGCGAGATGCGGATAGTAGCTCCCAGAGATGGCTGGCCAAATGAGAAGGCTGAAGCAATGTCTGTTGGAGCCGTGGATATTATAAAAAATGCTAAACTGTTTGAGGATTTACCTTCTGCTATATCTGACCTCGAATATCTATATGCCACTACCGCGCAGCCCAGGGATATGAACAAGAATTATGTTCTGTCTAAAAGCCTCGCGACTCATATTAAGACCAGAGGCAAAGCTGGCATTATGTTCGGGCGAGAGAATTGCGGCCTCACCAATGAGGAAATTGCCTATGCTAATATTATCCTAACCATAGACACAGACCCAAGCTTCAGCTCGCTCAATATCGCACATGCTGTGGCAGTCGTGGCTTCTGAGCTTTTTAAGGCAGAAGCGAGAGGTGATCTTGGAAATGAGCAGGAATTATGTAGCAAGCAGGAAAAGGAATATTTCTTCGAGCATTTGTTTGGCGAACTAGATAAGCACAAATTCTTCAAGGTTCCTGAAAAATATCCCCAAATGAGCGAGAATATCAGGGCAATCTTCAACCGCATAGACAAATTATCCAAAAACGAGATCCAGACCCTTAGGGGGATTATTTCATCCCTTAGCTCAAAGCCATAGCAATACTCCCCATCTCATCGATATTTCCTGTACAATGTAACACTATATTGCAACCAGCTGCGAGAACTGCTGCAGCATTGCTAGTCATATCGCCGGCTAAAGCTTTCATCTCAAGCGCATCGGTCATGAGCTGGCCCTCAAAACCTATGCTTTCTCTTATGTACTTGATTGCTACAGGAGAAAGCGTAACAGGCAATTTCGCATCAAAACATGTATAGACCACATGGGCTGTCATAGCGTATGGACAAAGGCTTGCAAGGGCTTTGAAAACTGCGAAATCTGTTTGCTCTAGCTCTTCCAAAGAAGCGGTGACTACAGGCATCTCATGGTGGCTATCTTTCGTAGCCCTCCCATGACCTGGAATATGCTTTATCACTCCTTCACCACCTGCCCTATGAATTCCATCCAAAGCCGCTTTGCACAGCTCTATAACTATTTCTACATTGCTTCCGAAGCTTCTATTGCCTATAACATCATGGCCATCTTTTGTACGAAGGTCAGAGACAGGTGCGCATGTAACGTCTATTCCGAGAGTTTTCAGCTCGCTCATAAGCTCGAAGAAATTCCGCTCTACGGCTTTTATTGCAGATTCCTTTCCCTGGGTTTGGTAGATTTTCTCGAAATATTCCATATTAGGATATTCCTTGGCAGCAATGGGCGGCTCTACGCGCGCGACCTTGCCCCCTTCCTGATCGATGAAGATTTTAGTTAATGGCAGAATCTCTTTTATGCTCTTATTCAGTGCAATTATTTGCTCCGCGCTTTCGCAGTTGCGTTTGAAAAGGATAATTCCATGAGGCTGATGCTCTGTAAACATTGCCCTTTCCCTATCTGTTAGGATTTTTCCTGATATGCCAAAAATTACTGGTAACATTTTATTCTCCGTTATTTTTTAACTTGATTCTTGCATCTTTAGCCTTAAGTAATCCTGTAGTCCAAAAACCTTCACTTCTTCAGAGAGTAAATAATTTTTATCACCAGGGTAAATTACATTAAGCTCATCTAGCTTAAGAGTCTCCATTGCTATTTTCATAGAAGGTGAAAGCTTAGGCGCATCATTGTATTTAAACTCAAAGCCTATTTTTTTACCATTTTTCAAAACTAATAGGTCTAGCTCTGCTTCATTATGCGTTCCCCAAAAGAAACATTCCTGACTATCAGCCTGCAGTATCCGGCATATTTGCTCGAGTGCAAACCCTTCCCAAGAAGACCCAATTTTTGCATTCATCCTAAGAGCATTTTCATCCTGAATACCCAAAAAATAATGCAGTATGCCACTGTCCCTAAAATATATCTTAGGCCTTTTAACTTGGCGTTTTTTGATATTTTCAAACCAAGGAGTTAAAACACGCACCATGAAACTAGCTTCCAGATAAGAAAGATATCTCCGCACAGTAGGCGCTGATATTCCAAGCGACACAGAAAGCTCCGCAGAGTTAAAGATCTGCCCATGGTAATTTGCCATCATAAACCACATTTTGCGTAAGGTGTCATGGTGAAAGTTCAGGCCTAAAGCACCGAGATCATGTTCTATATATGTACGCA
>JAYUHP010000185.1:0-21423 GCA_043766875.1 Rickettsiaceae bacterium | reverse complement strand
TCACCTTTGCCAAGGCTGTGACAGGCTAGGCATTTTTTCGCGACATTCTGTCCAGCTTCAGCATTGGCCAGCTTCATTAATGCGGGAATATCCACTTTGACTTCTTCGGCAGGCGCAGCAGCAGCCTCTGCTCCACCTTCAGTTACTACCAGCTGGTAGCCTCTTTGATGCGGGAATAACTCCGGCTTATATAGAGCATCCACCAATGTTGCCACAACCATAGCTATAAGACTCGCAAGCAAAACTGATGCGACTATTTTATTCATCTCAAAACCAGACATACCACTCCTAACATATATATCCCCCTACAGTAGCAGATTTTGGGGCTATATTTCAAGGATTTTCATGGATTCTGCCAACAAGATTCTTAAATGTGTCAGTATATTCATACCTATTTAACACTCTATTTTCTGCTGCCAATATTTGATAACTATCATAAAAATATTAAACGCAATTGATATTTCATCTTGTAAACTTAAAAATATAACATACAATTGATATTATAATGTAACTTATAGCGTAATATCAACTGCATTTTATATTAGTAATTAGGCTAATTTGAGGAAAAAATGGAACAATATAAAAAATTCTCTTGGGAAGAAATAGTTTCTCGTGCGGTAAAACGCCGTAAAGAGCTGGGTTTTACTCAGAAACATTTGGCATTACTGGCGGAAGTAAGCACCCCAACCATTTCAAGATTTGAGAATAACGACCAGGATATCAAACTATCATCAGCATTAGCCATTTTAAACGCTTTAGGAGTATAGGCTCACGATGAAAATCTCGGATTGCGGTATCATAGTCTCTAAAAGATTGTTCGAAGAAAATGGCGGGATTATCACTGTTTTCACCAAAGAACATGGGCTTTGCAGTGGGATTGTAAAAAATCTATATTCAGGCAAAGGCACGAGCGTTTATCAAATTGGTAACTTTGTAGATTTTACTTGGAACGCTAGGCTGAGCACACATGTGGGAACTGTCAAATGCGAAGTAATAAGGTCCTATATATCGCAAATCATATATAATAAAACCAAGCTATATGCCCTAAACAGCATATTAGACATCGTCACTTCATCTCTCAAACCCCATGAAAAATACCCAGATTTATTTGACCATATACATGGATATATAACAGGCCTCGTGGGAGGAGATTTTTCATTTCTAAGCTATATTAAAGCGGAATTATATCTCCTAAACCAGGTTGGCTATAGCCTTGATTTGTCCAAATGTGCTGTTAACCAACTGGCTGAAAACCTATCATACGTATCCCCAAAATCAGGAAAAGCAGTATCCGAGGAGGCTGGAGCCCCATATGCTTCACAAATGCTGCCATTGCCGAGCTTCTTGACCACCGATACTGAGCCACTATCAGCTGAAGAAGCAAGGGCAGCTCTATCACTAACAGGGTATTTCTTTAAACGCTATGTGCTTCACAATCAAGCTGAGCCTCTTAGCAGAACAATGCTATATGAAATGGAATTTGCCTAGTGACCGAAAAATTGCTCCTTAATTATTCGATCCTCAAGACTATGGTCTTTATCGAATAATAGGGTGATTGTGATATCCCTTTTTTCCTGTATTTCTACCCAAGAAACATTCTTGAACTCCTGAAAATCTGCCACAGCGCTCATTGGACGCTCTTCAGCATAGTGAATATCAAACCTTACCTTACATTGATGAGGTATCAGGGCTCCTTTCCATCTACGCGGCCTAAAAGGGCATATTGGGGTGAGACATAGAATATTGGACTCTAGCGGAAGTATTGGCCCACCGGCGGATAAATTATATGCGCTGCTGCCCGCAGGAGTAGCCACCAAAGCGCCATCAGCTACCAATTCAGCCATACGCTCGGTGCCATTCACTTCGATGCTAAATTTTGCAGCCTGATTACTAGTCCTAAAAATATAGACCTCGTTAATAGCCAGGGCCTTATATTCCTCTCCTTCACAATTTTCTGCTAACATTTCAAGAGGATGTATATTACTCTGATTAGCGGTATTGATTTTATCCAGGATATCATCTGAGAAATTATTTGTCAGAAATCCTATTGTACCAGCATTAATTGGGTAAAACGGTACATGGAGATGCATATATTTATGCAGCGCATGGAGCAATTCCCCATCCCCCCCAACAACTAGAATTAAATCGGCATCTTGAATAGAATCCTGAATCTTAATTACGCTTTCTATGGATCTACGAATATACTGAGCTTTATCAGACTGACCTGATATACAGGCTATTTTTTTGAACATCTCTACATTCTTTTGATATATGACTCAGCCAATTTCATGTAATGGATAGCTGAGTCCTTAATGGACTGAACTTCATCCTCTGTGATATCACGAACATATTTAGCTGGAACACCAGCCCAAAGCTGCTTAGATTTTACCACTTTGCCAGGAGAGACAACAGCGCCAGCAGCAACGAATCCGAATTTCTCCACCACAGCCTTATCCATCACGATTGCTCCCATACCCACGAAAGCATAATCTTGTAATGTACATGCATGCACTATGGCCCTATGACCAATTGTTACAAAATTGCCAATCACTGTAGGTCCATCAAAACGAGATGTATGAATGACTGTACCATCCTGTATATTCACACCCTGACCTATGGTAACAGGAGCAACATCGCCCCTTATAACACTACCAAACCACAAGCTTGAACCACGAGCTATCTTCACATCGCCGATAACACACGCGCCTGGAGCTAAATAGACTGTCTCATCAAGCTGTGGCTCTATTTGTTTATATGAAATTAACATGATAATCCTTCGAATTTCTTTGTATGATACTCAGAGAACCATATGACAAATAAAATTGCAACCTATATCAACAAAATACCGTAGGTTTTTAAAACAAGTCCCAAATCAAGACTAGGAGCCAAGTGCGATGCCTATTCTAATGGGTGAGCTCTGCAGCGACGTAGGACCTGGTTTACTTTATTAACAAAGCATTCTGCGCATAACCTTGCAAAGAAGCTTTCAGGAACGGCTCCAGCTCCTTCTTCATCTCTTTTTCGTCGGTAATTTTCTCTTCTTTTTTGTTAAGACTCAATTCCCCAGCTTTAACATGCTCAACAAGCTTGTCGAGAATCTGCGCCTCAGAGTGTTTACCATCCAGATACCTCAATATATAGTTATCCAATATGTTAATGCCTACTCTATCATGCAATGCATTTGTCACCCATTGACCTCTATTCCATCCTAATTGTAGTCTGGTGTAGTTGGATACTTCAGGAGTCTTAGACACCTCACGTGCAAAAGATGAAATTTCAGTACATGGAACTACATGACCACTGAACACAAGGCGCATCAAGTTGGCTAGCATATCAGTTTTTACTGCATCTTCTGAGATTTTGCTTTTTGGTAATTTTCCAAGCACTGCTTTCACCAGCTCATCAATGCTTAAAGCATAATTTAAGTTCTCTGAAAAAACATAAAGCATGGCTTTCAAGATAGGAGAGGTAGTATTGAGTTTGTTCTCTTTATCATTATTATAGAAAAATGCCAAATCCGAGTTATCATCTAACTTAACGCCAGATAAAGCTTTTTCAGGCACAACTCTCATGCTAAAACCAAGATCTTTAATTGAGTCATTACTAATCTCTCTATTAAGTACCACATTATTTTTGCACAACAATGTTGCTCTAAATCTACGATTTGTTATAAAATCCATATATTGTTCAGAACGCACAATATCCTTAATTTCCTGGAATTTTTCTATCACTTTAGCGGGTAAATTACCTATATACATGCTTGCAAGATTGGCATCACCCAAATACTGCAACCCATGTTGGTTTGCCTCTTGCATAAATTCATGGAAATAATACTGATGATTATTTTCTCCCATATGATCATGCCTCAAGTAATAATCTGGTTGAGTTGCAAGCAGCTGAGCTTCTGCCTTCAACATCTCACCATACGGGCTGTTCATACCATCTAAGCTATCTTTGATAAACTCAAGCAATAATCTGCTTTGTTGAATTTGATCACCTATATTTTGGAAAGCTTGAGCATGATACAGCATCATATCACGAATGGAGCGAACCATATTCCAGCCAGGCAAAGTATTGTAGCTTATATAAGCTACACCTGCAGGGCTTAGCAATTTACCACACAGGTCAAAAATTGCTTTGCGTACATTATCTGGCACTAATGAAATGACGCTGTGACAGATTATATAATCAAACTCACCGAATGATTTATCCAAATCTGTAATGGAAAGATTTTTAATCTCAATATTTTTAATACCTAATTCCTTAATTTGGGCATTACCAATATCTGTTTGAACCTTGGAGAGATCCACCCCAACAAACTTAGCTTTTGGATAATGGATAGCATGAGGTATCAAATTACCACCAGACGCGCAACCCAGTTCAAGCACTCTTGCAGTCTCGAGCTTTGGAGCATTCACACCAAAAATCTTGGCTATGGTTTTTAAGTTTTCGACTTTTGTTTGAAAATATGGAAAACTTTCATATGGAAGTTGATCATAGGCCTTTTCGAGACCTGTAACTTGAGCTTGAGAATCAGACATAATTTTCCCTTATATTATAACTTTAAGGGAGGATCATAGCAATCTGAAGGGCCCAATGCAACTAGAAAATTGATTAACGGTGGTAAGTGAAGTTCTATATTGTACGGCTCCTCGCTCTACCCAACTTTTGAGCTGCTAATTTCTCTGTATGTGGGCCTACTATTCCTTTTTCTTGCTCCTTCAATAGCTTCTCTACAGCATACTGGGTTGCATACTTGATCAAGTTGGCCTTATCTAACTCTGGTAGCTTAGATTTCTTAAGGCGATTCACCAAATCTGCTACAGATAATTCGCCGCTTTCACCTACTGCCGCCTTCCATTTTTTAACATTATCAGCTCCTGCAGCATCAATAAGAGCCTTAGAAAAAAACTCTCCCATACTAATTTGCTTTTTGCTAGATGTAGCATCTATAAGCGTGGTAATCAGCGCTGTCCCGTCTAAACCTTGCCCCTTAGCAACCAGTGTCATTAATCCCTGCGCAGCAACTACAGGATCGAGTTTAGCGTCTTCCAATTTTTCCATTACCCCTGATTTAGATAGGAGGTCAACAAGAGGCTTAACATCATGTTCTTTGATTCCAATAACATTGCCAAGCTCCGTTACAACTTTACCCAATGCAGAACCGGATTTTAGACTCTTGATGTGCCTCCAGATTTCTTTGCCCATTTTCTTGGCAACACCGATAACTTCACCCCATTTTTTGCCTTTATCAGCTTGCCTATAGGCCTTTATCGAACGCCCTACAAACTCACAAGCTTTGATAAGACCAATCTCAGGTAAAGTAGCCGCATATAATGCGATTGCAGCTGGCACTATGATCATTTTATGCAATGGCTCGAGTACTTTATGCTTTTTCACCATGGCACCCCAAAAATTACTCAAACCCTCCCATAATCTACCAGTCACAGATAATACAGTAGCAACCTTACTTATGGTACTACGATCTTGCAACCCCGTCCTGGCTTCTTCTATAACTGGTGTAATATGCAGCCTATATAATGCCCGGCAGTCTTCCTTGATAGCACTTAATTCGGTTTGAGCAATGTCTTTGGCCTCACCTGCCTGCCTGATTCCTACCTGCAAAGCACGCTGCATTGCAATATCTGCGCCACTGATGTTTGATGCAAACTTTTTTAGGTCATCCTCGTTATAAACCTCTTGCGATGGCCTGCCTTGCCTGGAATATGTTACTCTACCATCTGGGCTAAAAACGACTTGAGCGTTCTCTTCTAAATCATCACTCTCTAAAGTCAATTTATCCTACCTATACGCTTTAATGAGTTGTCCAGCCGCCGTCTATTGGCAAAGCGGCTCCAGTAATTGACGCAGCAGCCGAGCTACATAAGAAAGCAGCAAACTGCGCTATTTGATCTATCTCCACGAATTGCTTTGTAGCATGTGATCCCAAAATCACATTCCGCATCACATCCTCTTCAGTCATACCACGGGCCTTCGCGGTGTCAGCAATCTGACCTAAAACCAGCGGCGTTCTAACGTAGCCAGGACAAATAGCATTTGCGGTGATGCCAGATTCTGCCACCTCTAACGCCACAGACTTTGTCATACCCAATAATCCATGCTTTGCAGCCACGTATGCAGACTTACAAGGCGAAGCAACTAAAGCATGAGCTGAAGCTATATTGATGATCCTTCCCCAGGAATTTTTCTTCATTGATGGAATAACATTCTTAGTGGTATAGAAAGAAGATATAAGGTCAATACGTATTATTGATTCCCATTTGTCGTTTGGAAAATCTTCAATAGGCGCCACATGCTGTATTCCAGCATTATTGACCAGAATATCAACCTTGCCAAAATCACTTATTACAGTTTGCACCATTGATTCAATCTGGTTTGGCACTAACATATCCGCAGGATAATGCTTTACCTTAACCCCATATTTGTCAGATATCTCCGCACATAGAGCCTGGATCACATCAGACTCTCCAAGTCCATGTAGAGCAATATTAGCGCCCAAAGAAGCAAAATGCCTGGCTATCCCAAGCCCAATGCCACTCGTAGAACCTGTAATTAAAGCAATTTTATCCTTCATTAAGTCCTCTCTCAATATGTATCGATAGCAAATCCCAAATTAAATAATGCTAGGAGCGATGGTAGCGATGCCTATAGTTACTAGGTGAGTATCACAGCGACAACTTAGGATTAATTTGCAACTTTGACGGGAACGGGAATAATCCCCAATTCCTTGGAAATAAGAGTGATGGTAATTTGATCTCCATCTTTCAAAGCCTTCTTTAAATCCAGCAGCATAATATGCACCCCTCCCTGCTTCATGATGAGATCCGAGCCTGCCGGAATCACCAATCTATCCACTTTAACCATTTGCATCACACCATTGGTATCTGTAGTTGTATGAAGCTCAACTCTGTTAGCGACAGACATTGCCTTGGCTCCAATTATGGTGATATCAGAATTTGAGGCATTATGCAGCGAAATGTAAGCTGCTGTATTGCTACTCCCAGCCATAGAAGGCCTGGCAGAAGCAGATATCAGAGTCCAATCTGGAGCATCATGCTGAGTCGCTGGACTAGGCTGAGCTGGTGCGCTTGCTGCACTCACTATTGCAGGAACAAGCATAAATATTGCAGAAATTAAGAATTTATTAAGAATTTTCTTCATATTAACCTTGTTTTATTGTTGAACGGTTTTAATTGTATACTCATTATGATTGGAAATGCTGAGTATATTTGTTAAATACCGCAAAGACAATCAAATATGGCAAAAGCCATAGTGAAAATATTTTTTTATTTTTTTCGAAAAAGCTATTAGTGGATATCATTTTACATGATATGATGCATGCTTCATAATTTTATAGTTGCATATGGACGTAATCACAACGAAGGGCGCATGGGAATTGCTAGCAGCAAATAATGATGCTGTCCTGGTAGACGTACGCAGGAATGAGGAGTGGCAAGCTGGGTGTCCAGACATATCTAGTTTGGGCAATAAAATTTTGTTTGTAACCATTTCGGCAGATGCAAAGGGATTTGCTGAAGAGTTAAAGAAGAATGTACAAAATCCAGCTACTAATATGTTATTTTTATGCTACAGTGGGGTAAGATCCAAAGCTGCTGCAGAAATAGCAGAAAGGTTAGGATATGTTAATTGTTATAATGTTTCAGGTGGTTTTTTGGAATGGTCCAACTTAGGGCTACCTTCCACAAAAATGGGAGTAAGATAATGCATAATACGGCTATAGCGAATGAGACTGAAGATTTCGCAAAACTATGGCAGTCCGTAAGAGATGACCTACTCAGTCATTACGGAGAAGCTATTTTTTCAAGCTGGTTTGCAAAGCTTCATATGCTTGAGGTAAGTAGTACTAGGGTTTTGCTAGCTGTTCCCACTAATTTTATGAGGGATTGGATTAAATCCAATTATCTTTCAACAATCAACCAGCTCTGGCAGCATTACAGCGCTACTGTCCAAGAGGTTGAGATAACAGCATCTCCTAATTTGCCAGAATTCTACGGCCCCGCCAAGCTGCGAGCCGAAATTATAAAAGCCGAAGAAAAAATTGAAGAAGACATCTGGTCATCGCCTCTTGATCCAAGATTTACATTTGAAAATTTTGTGGTAGGCCCTCCCAATCAGCTCGCCTATGCAGCAGCCCTTTCTGTTGCCGAGTCGAAAACCGCTGTTAGCGAGTCAAATCCTTTGTTCCTGTATGGTAGTGTAGGGCTTGGTAAAACCCACCTAATGCATGCTATAGCATGGCAGATCAAAAAGGCCAATCCTCGTAAAGTCATATATATGTCGGCTGAGAAATTCATGTATCAGTTCGTCAGAGCTCTTCGCAGCAAGGATGTTATTTCCTTCAAGGAGCGCTTTAGATCCGTCGATGTTCTGATGATTGATGATATCCAGTTTATATGCGGCAAAGACAGCACGCAGGAGGAATTCTTCCACACTTTCAACGCATTAATCGATAATAACAGGCAAATGGTGATCTCATGCGATCGCTCTCCTTCTGACCTCGATAACATCGAGGAGAGAATAAAGTCACGCCTTGGGTGGGGCCTTGTTGCCGATGTCCATAGTACAACTTATGAGCTGAGAATAGGCATTCTACAGTCCAAGGTGGAGCAGATGAATATGTCAGTTCCACAAAATGTTATTGAATTTCTGGCGAGCAAAATTACATCCAATGTAAGAGAATTAGAAGGAGCTTTAAATAAGGTTGTTGCTCATTCTACTCTCATAGGAAGAGAAATCACCCTGGAAAATACTCAGGATATCCTACGTGATCTGCTCAGAGCCAATGAGAGAATCATTACCATAGAAGAAATTCAGAAAAAGGTAGCTACGAAATATAATATCAAAGCCTCGGATATGTCTTCTAATTCAAGATCTAGGGATGTTGTGCGCCCAAGACAGCTTGCTATGTATTTGTCAAAAATATTGACGCCCAAGAGCCTTGCTGATATCGGAAAGAAATTTGGGAAGAAGGATCATACCACGGTGATTCATGCGGTGAGAAAAATAGAGGAATTATCTGTTGAAGATAAGGAATTTAAGGAAGAAGTGGATCTATTGACAAGAATATTACAGAGTTAGAAATACTCATCATGATTGAAAATGCTGAATTTTATGCAAGTATTTTTGAGAAGATGAAGAAAATTTTTGGTTTTTAAAGAAGCTAGCATAGCCTTCCCTATGTGCTTTTTTAAAAAGCAAAAATTATTCTTAGATAACAAGAAGACGAAGCAGAAAAACAGCAGATTCAATTATGATGAGTATATAAGATGCAGGAAGAAAAACAGTTTAGTGTAGTGGTGGAAACAAAGGATTTGGCACGAATTCTTGGGTTTGCAGGCTCAGTCGTAGAGAAGCGCAATACTCTACCAATTTTAAGCCATGTGAAGCTGGAATCAGCCAAAAATAGGCTGTTTTTAACTGCAACTGATATGGATCTCTCGATTGTTCAGGAAATCGGCGCAGAGGTAAAACATGACGGCTGCATCACAGTCCCTAGTCAGACTTTTTCGGATATAGTGCGTAAAATCTCAGATAAGACAATAGAAATGAAGTTTCTAGATGCTGGATCACAGCTTGAAATTCGTGCTTTGAACTGTGAGGTGACTCTTTCAACCCTCCCCGCAAATGAGTTCCCGGCGATGGACCACTTTACACCAAAATTTGAATTTACCGTAGCTTCTGAAGTAATTGTTGAGATGCTGGAATATACAAAATTTGCAATGTCCACAGAAGAAACGCGCTATAACCTGAATGGCGTATATCTCCACACTCGCTCTGTCGATGAGAAACATATCCTCGCAGCTGCAGCTACAGATGGGCACAGGCTTTCTACATGTAGCAGTAACGTGAATGTTGGCAATGAGTTTGGTATAATACTTCCACGTAAAACTGTTGGAGAACTATATAAAATACTAAAAGACACACAAATGACAGGTAGCGAAGTCACGGTATCTATTGGCCATAATAGAGTTAGATTCGCATGTACAAATTTGGTGATAATATCTAAGCTGATTGATGGATCCTTCCCTGATTATCAGGTGTTTATTCCTGCATCCAACGAGAATAAGCTTACCATGCCCGCAAAGATGCTAACAGAAGTGGTAGACCGCGTTGCAACCGTTACGGCTGATAAATTCCCTGCAATTAAGTTCACGATCATGGAAGATCATCTTGAGCTCAATGCGCACGGAGAGGCAAAAGGCCTAGCGCATGAAATTATTCCCATTGATGGAAAGCTGATCAAATATTCCGGAAATCAGGTAACGATAGGCTTTAATCCGAAATATGTTTTGGATGTACTATCTGCTTTGGGTGAAGATGAGCTTACTATTATGCTTGCGGACGGATTTTCTCCGGCACTCCTTAAGTCAGCCAACCATCCTGAAGCCAACTTCGTTGTGATGCCTGTGAAGGTTTAATCAAAGTGTTAAGGCAAAAGGATTTGCAATTAAATCATATTGGTGTTATCATTGTAATTTCATAATGCCCCTATGAGATTACAATGATAATAGAAAGAAATTCATATATAAATGATATTAAAGATGCTTTTGAGATTTTTTCAGTCTGCGCCATCCTAGGGCCCAGGCAATGTGGAAAGACCACTCTAGCTCATTCCTATATTCAACAAATGAATCCAGCGATGCCTACATTTTTTTATGATCTTGAGGATCCAGTTCATCTTGACCAACTCAAAAACCCTAAAGCCTCTCTAGATCCTTTAAATGGATTAATTATCATTGATGAGATCCAAAGACATCCAGAACTATTTCCATATTTACGAGTGCTCTCAGATTATTCTGACAAAAAATTTCTCATTCTCGGTAGCGCCTCTGGCTCATTACTACGTCAATCATCTGAAAGCCTCGCTGGGCGGATTGATTACATTGAATTGACGCCTTTCAATTTAACAGAAACAAGTGATTTTACAAAACTTTGGGTCAGAGGTGGCTTTCCTAAATCATATTTAGCAGAACATTACAAACAAAGCATGAAATGGCGCAAAAACTATATTACAAGCTTTATTGAGCGTGATTTATTATCATTAGGCATATCCCTCAATACCACGACAATGAGACAATTATGGATGATGCTTGCTCACTGCCATGGCCAGCTATTGAATTATAGCGATCTTGGACGATCTTTGGGCGTAACAGATATGACCCTTAAGCGTTACACAGAAATATTAGAACAAACTTTTATGGTCAGGCTACTTAGACCTTGGCATGAAAATATTTCAAAGCGGCAAATTAAGGCTCCCAAAATTTACATTCGCGATACAGGATTGCTACATGCCTTACTTGATATTAACGAGGAAGATTGGCATGTTCACCCGAAACGTGGAGCTTCATTCGAAGGATTTGCCATAGAAGAACTTATACGCAAATTTGGTAGTGAAACCGAGTGTTTTTTCTGGAGAACTCATATTGGTATAGAGCTAGATTTGTTGGTCATCAAAAATGGTAAAAAATATGGCTTCGAAATCAAACACTCAGATGTTCCCACCATTACCAAGTCAATGCATATAGCCATAGAGGACCTGAGTCTAGAACATTTATATGTTGTTACACCTGGCAACCAAACCTATATAAAATCAGAAAAGATAACTGTCTTAGGAATCCAAAATTTACCTACATTTCAGCTGGCCTAGCAAAGCCTGCTCTCAATAACGAATTGAAGTTCCAAATTAAATAAGACTAGAAGCAAGGCGCGATGCCTATTCTGATAGGTGAGCGCTGAAGCGACGACGTAGGATTAATTTGGAACTTCAATTCAGCCCTTCATAAGCTTTAGCATAGTCTTACCTATTTCAGAAGGAGAATCTGAAACGACAATCCCGGCGCTGCGCATGGCTTCTAGCTTATTCTCCGCTGAGCCACTATTGCCTGAAACTATCGCTCCAGCATGACCCATACGTTTACCCTTAGGAGCAGTAACGCCCGCTATGAATCCTACCATAGGCTTTTTGATTTTAGAGGCTTTGACGAATTCAGCCGCTTCTTCTTCGGCGCTTCCACCAATCTCTCCGATCATTACAATAGACTTAGTTTCATCGTCTTGTAAGAACAACTCTATACAATCCAGGAAGTTCGTGCCATTAACAGGGTCGCCACCAATGCCTATACAGGTAGACTGTCCAAGCCCCGCAGCGGTAGTTTGAGCTACAGCTTCGTATGTAAGAGTCCCAGAACGTGATACGATTCCAACTGACCCACGCTTATGAATATGGCCAGGCATAATTCCTATCTTGCACTCATCTGGCGTAATAACTCCAGGGCAATTAGGACCAATAAGCCTTGTGCGCGAACCGATCAAGGCACGCTTTACACGTACCATATCAAGTACAGGAATACCTTCTGTAATACAAATCACAAGCTCAATTTTTGCTTCGATTGCTTCCAAAATAGAATCCGCCGCAAAAGCCGGTGGAACATATATTACGCTAGCATTAGCGCCGGTGCGACGTACAGCCTCTTCCACCGTATCATAAACAGGCAGATCCAGATGCATATGTCCACCCTTTCCAGGTGTTACACCACCAACCATTTTTGTACCATATAATATAGCTTGCTGCGAGTGAAAGGTCCCTTGAGAACCAGTAAAACCCTGACAAATAACCTTTGTATTCTTATCTACTAAAACCGCCATCTACTTCCCCTTATTTTATTTGTGCAATTATTTTGCTTGCCGCATCACCTAAGTCATCAGCAGCAACAATTTCTAGTCCAGAATTTGCTAGTATCTCTTTACCCAATTCAACATTAGTACCAGCCAAACGTACCACTAAAGGCACAGCCAGACCTACATCTTTAGCAGCAGCTATAACACCTTCTGCGATTATATCGCATCTCATGATCCCACCAAAAATATTGATCAAGATACCTTTTACGTTTTTATCGGATAGGATAATCTTAAATGCTTCAGTAACCCGTTCACGGTCGGCTCCTCCACCAACATCCAGGAAGTTAGCGGGCTGGCCACCATAAAGCTTGATGATATCCATAGTTGCCATTGCAAGCCCAGCACCATTAACCATGCAGCCAATATTGCCTTCCATTTTAACATAGCTCAAGCTGTGTTTAGAAGCCCTGAGCTCCAAAGGATCTTCCTCGGACTCATCTCTCATTGACATAATATATGGGTGCCTGAATAGAGCATTATCATCAAAGTTGATTTTTGCATCCAGAGCTCTCAAATCACCATCTGATGTAACGACTAGTGGGTTAATCTCTATCTGATCAGCGTCTGAAGACAGAAATGCTTCATACGTAGCTTTCACTATTTCTGCCATTTGTTTCGCTTGTTCCCCAGTAAAGCCAAGGCCGAAAGCTATTTGACGGCAATGGAAATTCTGGATTCCCATAGCAGGATCAACTGAGATTTTTATGATTTTTTCAGGATTGCTTTCTGCAACCTCTTCGATATCTACCCCGCCTTCCGTAGAAGCCATAAAAGTAACACGGCTAGTGCCCCTGTCCAATACAACACTGAAGTAATATTCCTTCACTATATCGCAGCCTGATTCAACATATATTCTTTGAACTTTTTGACCCTCAGGCCCTGTTTGATGAGTGATAAGCTGCATACCCCACATATTGTGAGCAGCAAGCTTAGCTTCACCTTGATTTTTTACTACCTTGACGCCACCTGCTTTACCCCTTCCACCAGCGTGAATTTGGGCCTTAACCACATAAAGTGGGGCATCAAAATTATCTATAGTACTATCTATGTCTTTTTCGTTTAGGATAATCACCCCATGAGAGGTAGGAACCCCAAATTTGCGAAGCAGCTCTTTGGCTTGATATTCATGAATATTCATATGATTTGCATTTGTTAAGTTATATCGATAGATACTACACAAATACAAGATTGCTGTAAAGCCTTAAGATGGAGAAATGACGTCATTCCCGTCCCTGCTTTCGCGAGGGTGAACTCCGGCGTAAATCCAGAATTACTGCTCTAGTTTACTAATTTACTATTTTAATCTTCTTACGCGCTGGAATATATACAGAACCGCTGCTGTCATTTTCATCGACCTGCTCAATCACTCCAACATAGCGTGGGCCAGTAGCAACTAAACTCACCACTTTCCACCCTTCTTTCAACTCATTCCTGATCATATCAAGATCCTGATCTGTGAACGAAATCAATTTTTGCAATGCTCTTGTGCGCTTTACAATATTTTCAGACATGTGGCATCCTCTTCGTAATTATGAACCAATTCTGGCATATATTAACATTCTATTCGTTAATGTCAATTAGTTTTTTGTTAACTTTTTTGTAATACTAACCTCTAGCGCCTTAGAGATTGACTTTTTTCCTAGAGAGAAATATATTCTCATGTTAATGCCGGTGTAGCTCAGCTTGGTAGAGCAACACATTCGTAATGTGTGGGTCAGGGGTTCGAGTCCCTTTACCGGCACCAGGCTTCGTTCTGCGAACTACGCCTGGCACGCCCAACTTTTCATTAACGAAGCCTTCATACTACATGTTTTAGCACCTCTTCGCGTTTTTTCAAGAGTAATTTTTCTACCATATGTTTAACATCTTCGGCCCTAGATTTGTGGGCGATCAAACTTGCATCTGGAGTATTGACTATAATTAAATCCTTAAGGCCTATTACTGCAGTTAATCTTCCGTCCGAATGAATATAGGAATTTGAGGTATCGCACAGTTCTACATCTCCGTAGATGCTATTTCCCGTCTCATCCTTATCATAGACTTCCCACAAGGCGTTCCAACTACCCATATCACGCCACCCGAAATCGGCTTTTGCCATAGCTACCATGGATGTTTTTTCTATAAATGCATAATCTATGGAATTACCCTTGATAAGCTTATATGAATCGGAGTTTAGCGTAATAAATTCACGATCATAATTTGCAATTTCTAAAGCACAGCATGATGCTTCATAGATTGCAGGCTCTAAATTCTTTGCAATATCAAGCATAAGATCAGGCGCGAAGGCAAATATGCCAGAATTCCAGTAATATCCTCCGTCTCTAATATATTTTTCCGCCTTTTCTATGCTTGGCTTTTCAACAAATTGTTTCACGTGAAACATATTATTTCGTAGCCTATCGCCAGCATGAATATATCCATAACCAGTGTGGGCGGAATTAGGCTTAATACCGAAAGTAACTATGTACTCCCCGTTCGTAACGGCGCTTTCCACAGAACTAATATATTTTGCTTCTGTTTCTATATGGTGGTCTGACGGCAATAAGAGAGCCACATCTGCCCCATTTTTCTTAGCATATAGAGCTGCAATAACCGCGCATGTAGCGGTATTACGCGAGACAGGCTCTAGTATAATATCAGCCTCAATCCCTAATTCTCTTATCTGCTCTAGAGCAAGCAGTTTATGCTCCTCCCCCGCAATAACAACAGGCTTTGCAAATGATCTGTTCCTCTCTAATGTAAGCTGCAATAAACTCTTGCCACCAAATATCTTGATAAATTGCTTGGGGCAAGAAGCTCTTGATACAGGCCAAAGCCTCGTCCCCGAACCTCCAGCCATAATTATTGGTTGAATTACGCACATAATTTCCTCAACTTTTAGATTACAAGAAAATAATATTAATCTGTTAATCTTATGTCAATGAAGAAATTAGGCTTCCTGATTACTTGCTTCTTCAGCAGGTTCTGCGGCGTCGGCATCTTTTTCCTGCTGAGCAGCTCCAAGGGCATATACGCATAGTTCTTCGAAAGATACTTTATTTTCTTCTGCCAAGGTCTTTAGTTTCGCAACAGCATCCATAACCTGAGGAGGAATAGTTCCACCCCTTTCTTTGGAGAGCCAATCAGATTGGAAATGTAATGGGTGGTGCTTTGTCTCAGGCTGCCCTATACATATGGTGAATGGAGCCATCTGGCCACCGAAATCACAATTTATTGTAAACTTTTTCATCAAATTGTAAGATTAATTTTATACTCCATGATAGCAATATCAAAGCTGTGAAGGCAAGATAATTAACCTTGAACCTTCAAGAATTCCTCCAGCTCTACAATATTTCCCACATTAGAGAGGGTAAATGGATGATTTATCTTCCTTAGCATCCCTGTTAATACCTTACCTGAACCGATTTCCACAATATGTTCAATCCCTTGCTTAGATAAATACTCCATGGTCTCTCTCCATCTCACTCTGCCAGAGATTTGCTTCACCAAACAGCCCTTGATCTCGGGGATATCTTGGCTAGCAGAAGCTGTTACATTAAGCACAACTGGCACAAGTGGAACGTTAAAGCTAGCCTCATCCAAAGCCTCGCGCATAATCTCTTCGGCAGGCTGCATAAGCTTCGAGTGGAACGGCCCGCTGACATTCAGCTTTATAGCCCTGCCACCCAGCTCCACAACCTTAGCTGAAGCAAATTCCACCGCTTTTGCCTCACCGCTAATAACTACTTGCGACTCTGTATTATCATTCGCAATATCGCAAACCCCATGCAAGCTCGCTTCTTTTACCGCAAACTCTAGATCTTGGATTTTAAGCCCCAAACACGCAGCCATTGCACCTTCACCTCTGGAATAAGCATTTTGCATGGCCGAACCTCTTATACGCAGGATTTTCGCCGCATCAGTGATGGAGAGACTAGCAGCTGCTGCCAAAGCACTATATTCTCCAACAGAATGGCCGGCAACAAGACTGCATAAGCCGCCTATCTCTTTACCAGTTTGTTGCTTTATCGCCTCTAAAAATGCCATAGAAACCGCCATTAAAGCTGGCTGGGTATTTTGAGTCATCGTTAGCTCTTCAGCAGGCCCTTCAAAGATTATCTTACTAAGATTTTGCTTCAAAGCATCATCTATTTTTTCAAATAGTTCGCGTGCGACAGAAAAGTTATTATATAGATCTTTTGCCATTCCAACAGCCTGAGATCCTTGACCTGGGAAGATAAATGCTTTATTCATTATATATTCCTTACCTATAATTAAAACATAGCAGATTATGAATATTCGTTTGATTCTGTCAATCATTTTAACTGTTAATCTGGCATTCGCTCACTCATCTTTTGCAGATCATGTCGATGATGCTCTAAGATATGCGGATAAAAGACAATGGGACAGCGCGTATAAAGCGGCGACTCTATACAAGGACCCAGTACTTAGGAAGATAATATTATCCAAGCAATATCTGGATACATCATATAAAGGGAATAGTTTCGAATCAGTCAAAGCTTTCATTGAAAGTAACCCAAATTGGCCAGTTATTAATAGCCTTAAAGAAGCTGCCGAAAAATATATTAATTACAGCACCAAGCATCAGGAATTAGCAAGCTGGTTTGCTCATAATCATCTCAAAACTTCGAATGGTCATAAGTTCTATGCCCTAAGTATTTCGGACCCAGCAAAGCATCCAAAAATAGTAAAAGATGGGTGGATATATGGCAATTTCTCGCCAGAAGAGGCTAGGAAATTCCTGGCAAAAAACAAGAACATCATAACCCAAGCAGATCACTTAAGGAAAATAGACTATCTGCTTTGGACCTGTGACAAGCTAGCCGCTCAAAACATCGCCTCTATGCTTGGGTCAAATGAGAAGAAGGTCTATAATATCTATCTTGCAATATTTGACGGGAAGGTAAATAAAAGTGATTTATTTAATAGATTACCAATAGAATATAGATATAATTCTGGAGTTCTTTACAAATATCTAGAACAGTTCAAAAAGGCTGACCAAATACCAGTTTCCGCTGCAGAATTAATCCTACATGCACCTCATGACCCTATGTATCACAAGGATTGGTGGAAGCTGAAAAATCTTTTCGCGCGCAATATGATCCAGCAGAAAAAATACTCTTTGGCCCATAAAATCGCCAGTAACCATCACGGTTCTTGCCATAGAGATAAAAGCGACTCAGAATGGCTCGCGGGCTGGATAGAGTTAGAATTTTTACATAATCCAAAATCGGCCTATGAGCATTTCAAGAAAATGCATGAGGTTGTCAAAAATCCTATTAGTCTTGCAAGAGGTTCTTACTGGATGGCAAGAGCTGCAGAAGCTATGAAAAATAAGGAGCTGGAGCATCAATGGCTTCGTGAAGCTGCAGCATTCAATTTTACATTCTACGGCCAAATAGCCATGCTGGAAATGAAGAAAGAAAACCTTACGCTTCCACCTATGCCTAAAATCACCAGCGAGGATAAAGCTTTCTACGCAAAGAATGAACTAGCTAGGGCGACGAATTTGTTCATAAAGCATAACAGGCTAGACCAGGCTTTGCTATACGCCAAATCCGCCATTTCTCATGCTAAAAATTCTGGCGAAGCAGCATTGATTGTTTCATCCATTAAGGGTTCCAGCAATAAGCATTATACGTTAGAAATTGCAAAAGCGGCAGCCCAAAAGGGCTTTCTGATGGTACATGACAATTACCCAACCCCATATAAAATACCGAAAACTAAAATAGATCCAGCTTTGACCTATTCAATTATTGCTAAAGAAAGCATGTTCAATCAGCACGCAGTCAGCCACGCTAACTGCCATGGTTTGATGCAAGTTCTCCCTGCCACCGGCTGTAAACTGGCCAAAAAGCTAAAGCAAAAATGCTGCGTGAAAAGGCTTACCTCCGATCCTATGCATAATATAACTTTGGGCAATAAATACTTAGAGGAACTGCTCACGCGTTATGGTGGGTCATATCTTCTAACAGCAGCAGCTTATAACGCAGGGCCTGAGCCAGTAGACCGCTGGCTTGAGAAGGAAAAAATTGGTGATCCAAGAAAGCTGAAGACCATGCGCCAGGTGATCCATTGGATTGAGTCAATGCCATATTATGAAACTAGAGACTATGTACAAAGAATATTGGAAAATGTACAAGTATACAGATATATTATACATGAGAGCTCTGTGTTAGAATTACGCAGAGACCTACTCAGAGGCGCAAATGGGAGGCATAAATGACAATAAAAATAGGTGATAAGGCTCCAGATTTTAAGATGAAGATTGGTGACGATAAGTCTCTTGCTTTGGCTGATTTAAATGGCAAAAACATAGTGCTATATTTTTATCCAAAGGATGATACTCCAGGCTGCACAATCGAAGCGCAGGAATTCAATAAGCTCAAAAAGGATTTCGAGTCTTTGAATGCCATAATAATAGGCGTCTCTAAGGATGACATTAAATCTCATAGCAAATTCAAAGACAAATATTGCCTAGATTTTGATCTAGCATCTGATGACAACAAAACTTGCGAAGAATATGGAGTATGGGCTGAAAAATCCATGTATGGCAAGACCTATATGGGAATCGAAAGAACCACTTTCCTCATAGATAAAAATGGCTCTATAGCACATATTTGGAACAAAGTAAGTGCATCAGGCCATGCAAGCGAAGTTCTACAAACCATCAAAACGAAGCTATGAAAGTTACCCAAAAAGTAAAAAAGATACTGTCGAATTATGACAGCGACAGCCCTGGAACCAAGTCGAATCTATGCAGAATACTCATGCATGGAAGACTTGCAGGCACTGGTAAGTTAGTAATTCTACCAGTAGATCAGGGCTTTGAACATGGTCCAGACAAAAGCTTTGGCAAAAATCCACCATCATATGATCCGCATTATCACTACAGATTAGCAATTGATGCAGGGCTCAGCGCTTACGCAGCTCCCCTTGGAATGCTTGAATGCGGCGCAGGCGAATTCGCAGGCCAAATTCCTCTAATTTTGAAAATGAATAGCAGCAATAGCCTGCTCGCAAAATCTCTGGCTCCTGATCAAGCAATTACAGCCTCAGTTGATGATGCTTTAAGACTTGGCTGCTCAGCCGTTGGGCTAACCATTTACCCAGGCTCTGACAAGTCGCTGGATATGCTAGAAGAAGCTCGCGAAATCATAAAAGAAGCAAAATCCAAGGGGCTTGTAGCCGTGGTATGGTCCTATGCAAGAGGCAGCCATCTTTCCAAGGAAGACGAAACTGCGCTGGATGTTTGCGCTTACGCAGCTCATATGGCAGCTCTGATAGGAGCTCATATCATCAAAGTCAAGCCGCCATCGGGTCATATAATGGCAAAGGACAGTGGCATATCTGCAGGCAATCTGCAGGAGAATATAAAACATGTTGTAGAGTCCTGTTTTATGGGCAGAAGAATTGTGATATTCTCAGGCGGAGTAGCCAAATCTGATAGCGAAATTTTAGCCGAGGTAAAAGCGATAAAAGCAGGCGGTGGCAACGGGTCAATAATAGGCCGCAATAGCTTCCAACGTCCTAAAGATCAAGCCTTGGCGTTGCTTAAACAAATTTGTGAAATATATGGCAAGGGTCATGATTAAAGAAACAGTAACAGCAAAAGAAAGCACGGTCTCATGCGCAGGGTCTCAGTATCCTTACGACCACCCAATAGTATATCTAGAAATACCAGAGGATAAAAACCAAGTAGAATGTCCTTATTGCAGCCGTATATTTGAACTCATATCTCATACAAATTCGCCAGTAAGTAAGAAGACAAAACAGCCGAAGTAGGCACTATTATCATATCTATCCCAAGTAACATCATCGCAAAATCCATCTTAAAGGTCTCAAGCCCCATGCCGGCAATAATCAAGCCTGGAAGCATCAGTGGAAGCATTATAGCAATCAAGAAATTCGTGCTATGTCTGAAATAAGCATGGATAATATTAGCAAGCAAAATAAGCGCTACAACCTGCAGCAATATGAGGGTGATAATCCATAATAGGAACAGGGCCTGGGGAAGAGATAATGCAAAAAATATGATAGTGATTGGCAGGGATATAAGAACGCCAACACCCATGTTAAATATAATAGCCGCATATTTCGCACAGAAGATTTGCCATGGCTTCATATGAGAAAGCAATGTTTCCAAAATCCCATCCTGCATATCAATTTTGACCAGATAATGAGGCAGGGAGAGAGCCGCAAACACCACTCCAAAAACGCACATTAGCATCTTCACATGATCATTCAAAAAATCATGCGGCAGCATGATTGAAAAGATCACTGAAGCTAGCAGCATCATATATGCACTATTACGAATCATATGATAGCTACGATTCTGAAGCAATATTTCAAACTTTAGTAATGTGTTAAATTGTTTCACAGTTATCCCCTAACCTCAATCTCAAAAGAATATGGCAAATCCTCTCTATGCGAACTAAAAAGAACTATTCCGCCATTACTACTTTTGCTAGCAATCAGATTTTTCAGCAATGTTGTATTCGCCTCATCAAGAGCGGAATCAATCTCATCCAAAACCCAAATATTTGCGGTTGATACTAAGAGCCGCGCTATGGCCACTTTTTGCCGATTTCCAGCCGATAATTTATAGCAATGGCTGTCCATAATATCCTCCAGTCCGAAATATCTAACAGAGGCCGGAATCAATATTTCATCCCCTGAAATCCCGGCCCAAAATTCTAGCTG
>JAYUHP010000184.1:0-8418 GCA_043766875.1 Rickettsiaceae bacterium | reverse complement strand
CTAAACGATACTCTAAGGCTTTCGATATGATCTATAACTCTATATTGCTACTCTTCAATAAAGATCTATTGCTATCTATATTTACCTAACAATGCCTTGGAAAAAGTCAAAAAACTGTTGACAATAGGCACACCATTATTGTATAGTAAACCAATGGAATATTATTATGAATTTAATCCCGAAAAGAACAGCACTCTATTACAAACTAGAGGAATTTGCTTTGAGGATGTAATAGCTTTAATCAATGCAGGCAAGGTTTTGGATGTAATTAATCATCCTAACCAAGCTAAGTATCCTGGACAAAAAGTATATGTAATTGATGTCGATGGTTATTGTTACATTGTACCATATGTAAAAAATGGTGATCAAATATTTTTAAAAACCATTATTCCTAGTAGGAAGGCCACAAGACAATATATGACTGAAATAAAACAAGAGGGTGCATCATGAGTAATCACAGATTATCAAGAGAAGAAAAGGACATTTTAGAGTCATTCGAGAATTTAACAGCTGTTAGGGATGATGATTTTCTTGCTGAAAAACAAATTGCTATGGAAGCTGCTGAGCGATTTACCAAAAAAACTGAACGTATCAATATCAGATTGACACCATATGACCTTGACCATATCAAGCGCATTGCCACACAAGAAGGAATGCCATATCAGACGTTAATATCCAGTATCTTACATAGATATGCGGCGGGATACTTGAAACTTGGACAGGCTTAGTATATATGCTGGATCCCGGCTTTCGCAGGGATGAGATATAAACTCTTTAGTCCCTCTCTCCAGGGAGGTTGAGACAATATCCCGCAGCTCTTACGGTTTTGATGAAAGGTACTTCGTCATCCCTAATTTTTATTAGGGAGCGAAGACGATTCACATGCACATCCACAGTGCGAGGCTCTATAACCTGGCCTGTACCCCAGACATAATCTATGATTTGCTGTCTTGTAAGTATTATCTTAGGAGATTGAATTAGCATCTGCATAATCTTGAACTCAGTTGGCCCAAGATGGATTCTCTTCTCCCCTCTCTGAACCTTATAGGTAGCAAGATCCATAGACAGATCTTTATATTTTATAACCTTATCCTGAAACACTGGCTTGGACTTTCTAAGCAGTGTCTTGATACATGTCATCAACTCGTTTGGGGTAAATGGACGTTTGATAAACTCTACTAGCGGCCCTGCAACCTTAGCATATATTTCCTTCTGCTCATCTTCCTCTAAAAGAATTATTGCAGGAACCTCAACATTGTTAGGCAGCTTCTGCATATTATGCAGATTGTCAATTATCTTGGCAGTTCCCAGCTTTGAGCCCAATATTACCACATTTGGAGAATGAACTACAAACAGACTCATGGCATTGTCTATACTTTCTGCTCTCACTACAGAAAACCAATAACGCTCTATGGTATTACACATAGATGTACGTACCAGCTCATCCATTTCGGCTATTAAAATCTTTGGTGGTAATTTTTCAAACATCTGTATCCATCCCTTCAAATAATATGCAATCGATTAAACCATCTCGCGATAGACTATATAACTATAAATAGAATTTCACAAGAAAAACATTAACTATAATAAATATAAAAGTTATTAAATCAATACTTATATAACGAATATTTAATAATGCTATGGAACACTATAAAGAAAAAGAATGCCAGGTCAATTCTAAATATTTCTATCGCTTAATGAAAGATTATGCTTGAAATTTCCGTATAATGTTGATATAAAGTGCCATGTTTACAATTATGCCTAGAGCTATAGGCTATTGATTTGGAGAAAATGATGCCTTTATATGAGTCAGTTTTTATCGTACGTCAAGACGTATCTTCCGTCGATGTAGATAAAATTACAGATGGTTTTGCTGAAATTATTAAAACCAATGGTGGGAAGCTTGTTAAGCAAGAATATTGGGGTATGCGCAACCTCGCTTATGAGATCAATAATAACCGTAAGGGACATTATGTGATGCTTGGGCTTGATGCTCCTACATCGGCTATTTCCGAAATGGAAAGAAAAATGAAATATAGCATAGACGTGATCCGCTTTTTGACTCAAAGAGTTGAAGTAATAAGCAAGGACGCATCTCCAATCCTTAAAGGGAAAGATGTTGAAGTTGAAGAAGTTGTGGACGTTACTGTCACTAGAGATCAAATCCAAGAATAATATTCAAATAGGTTAAGTATGTCAGAAGAAAGAGAAAGAAGACCAAGAACATCACCTGGAGGAGAAGACTCTAAGAAAGTATTCTTCAAAAGACGCAAGGGTTGTCCGTTGTCGGGTTCTGGAGCACCAGAAATTACATATAAAAACCCTGATATGCTTTTAAAATTCGTATCTGAAGGCGGAAGAATTCTTCCAAGTCGCGTTACAAACGTATCTGCATCAAACCAAAGAATATTAAAGCGTCAGATTAAAGTCGCAAGAATACTTGCTCTGTTGCCTTTCGTTTCAGGCACAAGCAAATAATTGAGGGAAATATGAAAGTTATCTTGTTAAAGCAGAAGCGTGGCCTTGGTAAAGTTGGCGAGATGGTAACGGTTAAGAACGGCTTTGGTCGTAACTTCCTGGTGCCTCAAGGTTTTGCTGTACGCGCTACGGCTGAAAATGAACAAAAAATTCTAGAGCAGAAAGTTGAGCTTGAAGAGCATAATGCCGAAGCTCATAAGCACGCGGAAGCCGCATCTAAGAAGATTGCTGGTAAGGATTTCACATTCATCAGACAATGTGCTGATGATGGACGTCTGTTCGGCTCCGTGTCAGCTAAGGAAATAGCTAAGGTTCTTCATGATGCTACAGGCGTTGAAGTCTCACATGCTGGAATATTTTTGCCTCATCCACTTAAATCACTTGGCGTATATGATGTTACAGTTGCTCTGCACGCAGACACCATGTGCCAAGTACTTATTAATATCGGACGTTCTGAATCAGAAGCAAAAGATGCTCTAATCGAGCATAAGTCTGGAGCTGCTAAGGAAAATAAAGAATCTGCACAAACTGCTACAGCAGAAGGTGATGACGACGGAGTCGCTGCTTAATAGTACGTCATCCCGGAATTTTGTGAAACAAAATATCCGGGACCCATAAGCTAAAGCCTATAAGACAATATTCCACTATTGTGGTTATGGATTCCGGATAATTGCTATGCAATTTCCGGGATGACGACGGAGTTTGGGTGGTTAGCTCAGTTGGTTAGAGCACTACGTTGACATCGTAGAGGTCGGTGGTTCGAGTCCACTACCACCCACCATTTTTTAAATCTCCCGCACCCTCACTTTCAAAGCTTTTTGAACGTCATCTGAGCTATAGAGCTTTTTATTAGGCTGATTTCGTCTCTCTAATGCTATATCAGCATTTTCTTGATCTTCCAGCTCCATCCTAACATAATTTTCGATAGCTTTATATATGATGTAGCTTTTGGACCTTTCTGCTGCCTTGGCAATCAGAGATAGGGACTTATTTAAATCGTCAGGGATCCGAGCATTAATAATAGACATATACTCCTCATAATTGAATCTGCTGTTTTTCTGCTTCGTCTTTTTGTTATCTTCTTTTATATGTGTAATGTAATTGATTGTAATGTAATGGTTTGTAATTGTCAATTAAATGTTAAGTGCTAGCACATATTGTCGTCATTGCGAGAAATCGTGCTAAAGCATTTGCGTACCCATCATCGTCACCCCAGAAATTGCATAGCAATTATCCGGGGCCTATACTCATCATGATTGGAAATGCTGAATTTGATGCAAGTATTTTTGAGAGAACAAGGAAAATCTTTGGGTTTTTAAAGAAGCCCGCATAGCCTTCCCTATGTGCTTTTTTACAAAGCAAAAATTTTTCTCAGGTAACAAAAAGACGAAGCAGAAAAACAGCAGATTCAATCATGATGAGTATATAACCACCACCGCTGAGAATTATCTCAAATGCTAAGGTTATGGGTCCCGGATATTTTTCTTCGAAAAATTCCGGGATGACCTATGCGAGGCCTTCGCCGGAATGACATCAGTGTTGCTATTAAGACGCTTCGGCGAGTCTCCGCTCTCTTTCAGCTTTGAGTTTTTCGAAATCATCGCCTGCATGGTAGGAAGATCTAGTAAGAGGGCTGGCGGATACCATAAGGAACCCCTTGGTTCTGGCGATTCGCTCTAAACCATTAAACTCCTCAGGTGGAACGAATCTCTTCACCTCGGCATGTTTTGGCGTGGGCTGTAGATATTGCCCTATTGTCAGAAAATCAACCTCTGCTGCCCGTAGGTCGTCCATAACCTGCTCTATTTCGCCCTTGGTTTCCCCAAGCCCCACCATCATACCAGATTTGGTAAAAATACTGCTATCAAGGCTCTTCACACGGTCCAAAAGATTGATGGAATGATAATAGCGCGCGCCTGGGCGGATGGTTTTATATAGAGATGGGACAGTTTCCACATTATGGTTATAAACATCAGGCCTAGCTTTTACAACTATCTCCAAGGCACCTTCCTTCTTGAGAAAATCAGGCGTAAGCACCTCAATGGTTGTGCCAGGAGAAGCTTTTCTTATGCTTGTAATCACCTGAGCGAAATGCTCAGCTCCACCATCTTCAAGGTCATCCCTATCCACCGAAGTAATCACCACATGCTTTAGTCCTAAGGAGCGGACGCCCTGCCCTATTCTTTCAGGCTCATGAGGATCTAACAAATCCGGTCTTCCAGTTTTCACATTGCAGAAAGCACAAGCCCTGGTACAAACAGAGCCAAGGACCATAAAGGTAGCATGTTTCTGAGACCAGCATTCACCGATATTGGGGCATGCAGCTTCCTCACAAACCGTATTTAGCTTTAGGCTACGTGCAAGTTCATATGTTTCCTGATAGATTTTCGAAGTAGGAGCTTTCACTCTTATCCAATCAGGCTTTTTTAATATAGTCATTATGATAATTTTTCGATATTACTCAAATACCATTCAGGACCGGTTTGAGCTACATTCTTTGTAAATACCCATGCTTCTTTCAAATGCTTCGTATTGGAGGTAATATTCTTACCATCAAAAAGCACTTTGACATATACACCATGCCCAAAGCTGTAGCTATCAACACATGATGCTTTAAGAGCCCCTGACTTGAACTTTCCATAGCTATCCGCCATTTCCTCTATTTGCCTAATGAATCTCTTATCCACAAGCTCTTGCAAGGTTTTTGTATCCTTGTTATGCATCGCCTCGATGATCATCTCAAAAGCACCCTTAGCGCCTGATAAAAACTTGTCCAGCTCAAAATCCGGGAACTTCTCCATGACTGCCTTGAGCATGTCATCAGCCTCCTCATCCAGCTTTTTAAGCCTCTTTGATATGCTTACAATATTATTCTTCTTCACAGCTTCTGTCTCGCCCGTCACATCCTTCATACCCTTAGGCTCGCCAAAGAAAGAACCAGACGCGCGGCGCGCTGGATCATCCTCATCCGTCACTCCCAAGATCGATATCAATTTGCTAATAATCAGAAATGCTATCCCAGCCAAAACTAAAACTTCAATCATCTGTGCACTCACTCGCCCTCTCCATTTCCTGATTTTTATTGCAAAATACGTACCAACAAGCTATTAGTATTAGTAAATCTCCGCCAAGGTCCCAAATTAAATTGGACAAATGGAATTTGAGTGGCGAGCGCACGTAAGCCTATTCTTTATAGGGTAGCGAGCGAGATCACGATAAATTGCTTTTGTACGGTTAATTTCGGACCTTGGCACAAGCATAGCAGGTTTATGACAAAAGATCAAAGAACATACTTGGTAAAAAAGCTCATATATAAGAGCAACAATAGAGGCTGCAAGGAAACTGACATCATACTTGGAAATTTTAGCAATAAATATCTGTTAGGCTTTAGCGACCAGGAAATAAGCCAGTTTGAGCTGATACTGGATCAGACCGATGCTGATATAATGGACTGGGTGAATGGAAAATCCGAAGTACCAGATACTATATCTAAGAACATGATAGACAAACTATCCAAAATGGGCACTGCATGAACCAATCAGCCGTGCTTTATTCACTATGCCACTCATTCGAGAAATCCCATGGTGATACCATATTTATATGTAAAAATGAAGAAGATGCATTAAATAATTATA
Organism: Rickettsiaceae bacterium; assembly: GCA_043766875.1. Classification (GTDB taxonomy): domain Bacteria; phylum Pseudomonadota; class Alphaproteobacteria; order Rickettsiales; family Rickettsiaceae; genus JAYUHP01. The sequence goes on along the minus strand of JAYUHP010000184.1, from coordinate 2,305 downwards.
ATCTAGCTAAGTTTTTTAGGTCCGACATTAACGTTTTTTATTTCCCCAGCTGGAATACAATCCCGTATGATAGGGTCTCTCCAAGCAAATATATTCTTGCGCAAAGAGCTAGGGTCTTATCAATCCTCGGCAGATCAAGTGCGAAATGCATAATATTCACATCTGCTGCAAATTTGCTACAAAAACTCCCTCCTCCTGAGCTGTTCAAAAATGGGCATATAGAAGTATCAACCATTGCCAAAACACACCAAGAGACTATTACAGGATTTTTGGTAGAAAATGGATTCATCAGGTCAAGCATAGCCACAGAACCTGGAGAATTCGCCCAAAGGGGAGAGATTTTCGATGTTGTGATTTCAGAGGAAGAGGCCTATAGGCTGATATTTTCATGGAATGAGCTTACTCAGATTAAACCTCTTGATCCTTTGTCTCAGACTTCTTATGGAAAATTAGATAGGTTTGAAATTCATCCATCAAGCGAGATGGTAATTTCCCACCAAACCACCCAGCATTTCAGAGGTGAATTTCTAAAAGCTTTTACAGTCAACCATGCTGAGAATCCTATATATCTAGCCATGAGCGAAGGCCGTTATATAGCGGGCTGCGAGCATTTACTACCACTATGCTATCCCAAAATGGTGGGACTGTGGGACTATCTCAAACAAGCGCGAATGATATCATTTTCGCAAACAAAACAGGCCATGGAAGAGGAATATGCTTCCGTACAAGATTTATATCAAGCAAGAATTGATAATAATAGACTAAACCCAGCTCAGTTTTATCCAGCTTTAGAGCCCGATAGGTTGTATTTAAATGTCATACCGGCGAAAGCCGGTATCCAGCTTATCGTCACCCCGGGCGAAGACCCGGGGCCCATAACCACAGCAGCTGAGATTGCCTCAAATGCTAAGGTTATCGATCCCGGATATTTTGTTTCACAAAATTCCGGGATGACGGCAGTTAATTTTTATTCAGAAAGCATACGAAGTGGTAAGCCAGTAGCTGGGGTAGTTAAGGAGTTTTTAGAAAAAAATAAAAATAAAAAAATATTTTTCTTCTCTCCAACTCAAAGTGGGATAGAAAAAATCAAACAGCTGCTTTCCATTGAAGGCATAGATACAAATTCCATCAATCTAGTAAAACTAATCCTACCGCAAAGCTTTGCCACGGAAGATAGCATTTACCTGCGACATCAGGAAATAATAGGCGAAAAGCGCTTAACAGACCCACAAAGCAGCAATAAGAAGCTAAAGAATATCTTGAGCGAGTTAGAAACTTTTGAGGAAGGGGATCTGATAGTCCATGAGGAGCATGGGATAGGCCGCTTTATATCTGTGGAAAACATAGAAGTATTGGGCGTAAGACATGATTGTATCAAGCTAGTCTATGAAGGCGATGATAAGCTATATATCCCTGTAGAAAATCTTGATTCTATCAAGAAATATGGGTCCACTGAAGGCTCACTCGACAGGCTTGGGGGCGTTGCATGGCAAAAGCGTAAATCCAAGCTCAAGAACCGCATTGGCGAGCTTGCACAAAAGCTTATAGCAATAGCTGCAGAACGTAAGATAATCTCTCTTGAACCAACCTATCCGAATGAGGAATATAGCAAATTCTGCACCAGTTTCCCATATACCGAGACAGATGATCAGCTAACTGCCATTGCTGATATAGAGCGAGATTTGGCATCCAACTACCCAATGGAAAGACTAATATGCGGCGATGTTGGCTTTGGCAAAACGGAAGTGGCTATGCGCGCAGCATTTTTGGTGGCTGCATCTTCTAAGCAAGTTGCCATAGTTGCACCAACGACCATATTATGCCGCCAGCATTATAACAATTTCATTGAAAGATTTGCAGGTACTAAGCTCAAGATAGCAATGCTTTCTCGCCTTACTCCAAGACAAGAGGTACCAAATATCCGCCGAAATCTTCTAGATGGATCTATTGATATAATTATCGGAACCCATGCACTTTTGGCACAGGATATCAAGTTCCAGGATTTGGGAATGATGATAATAGATGAAGAGCAGCATTTTGGCGTAGTTCAGAAGGAACGGCTCAAGGAACTTAAGCATGGGACCCATGTGCTTTCGTTATCAGCTACGCCTATACCTAGAACGCTACAAATGTCCATGCTTGGGATTCGGGACTTAAGTCTGATTGCTACCCCGCCTATAGACAGGCTCTCTGTTAGAACTTACGTTATTCCCAACGATCAGGTAATTATTCGCGATGCCTTGATGAGAGAGCATTTTCGCGGTGGACGTAGTTTCTACGTAGCGCCTCGCATCAAGGATATTGA
>JAYUHP010000183.1:0-8467 GCA_043766875.1 Rickettsiaceae bacterium | reverse complement strand
ATCCTAATACCATCTACCAATGGGGCCCAGAGAAACTTAAGACTATATGGCATACGCGCAACAGCAAGCCCAGTAACAACTGCAAGCTCCACCCCCATATCTTTCATCATCATTACAAGACTTGTATATAATATTGAAAATGGCATGCCACTCAGCAAACCTAAAGCAAAGATTTCAAATAAAGCATAGTTGGTGAATATTGCAATAACAGTATTTTTAGATTTTGCCTCAGTCACTATATTTTTCTCTGCTTAAGAAATGCTTTAAAATCATCGAATTTTATTTCTTTCTTTGGGGCAGTAATAGTATTGGTTACTTTGAGCCCAATAGGGATATATTTTTGCACTTTAGATTTATTCATTGGTGGAGCAAATACCATTCTAGCATCAAGCCCTATCTTCGTGTCATAAATATTGTACGCTGCGCTGCCAATGCCGTAGATGCGCGCAGTATTAAACTTCAAGTCTGAGGCCTTGAACAATCCTTGATTTAGCTCTATCTTACCGCTCAAACTCTGAATAATATCAGTGCCATTACCTATATAGTAATTTATATCCTCATCCAGCCTAGCCGCTTGATATTTTGGATTGTCAGTTTGAGTAATCAAGGTATCAAGACTCAGATTATCAAGCTTCACATTTTTAGCCACAAAATCTGATTTTGTATAAAGGGTATAAAGAAGCTGGGCTAAACTATCACCACTTGCTGATATCATCCCATTAGCACTTATCCAACCTTCTTCAATTCCAAATAGGTCTAGCGGCAATATTGATTGAATCTGGCCGATTGTGAAGTTATTGTAGGCATATGATAAATTTAGAGTCATTGGATCAACCCGCAGGCTACCACTGGACCAAAATTCTCCCCCAGCATAAGCACAACCCAGGGAAGAAATATTCCATAGCACCCCCTCATTTTTGGCACTTAAGGCAGCATTTTTAATCATATGGTCACCCTGTTTTATACTTTGAGCAGCAAGCTCAGTAGTAATATTAATTTTGTCCAAATCATAAATATCCCTAAGACTAGCAAGAAATGTTAATAAACTAGTTAATGTTAACTCGGTATTTGATAGTTCAGCATCAGTTATTTTGATCCCAAGCTCTGGCTTTATTCCAGTGGAAACTAAGTACCCGCTACCACCTACATAATTATCATTATCCTGGTAAAATATAGAATTTAGTAATATGTTTCCTGATGAAATATCACCGGCAAAACGAAACTTATCTACTGTATCGTTACCTATGCTTAAGTCGCTAAACCCTATATCAAAATTCCCCAAATAATGAATTTCTCTTAATGGGATATATTTTGTTAAATAGTCCTTAGCTTTCATATCTGAAGATAGAGTCCTAAAATAAGATACGATAGGGCTTATTATTGGGTAATTGGTATTCATGAGATCCACAGATGATACAGCAAGAGAAAGATCTACTCTTGGCATAGTACCTATCAACTTCACTGAAGCGGCACCTTCAATGTTAAATGACCCAATATTCACAAACATATTTTTAAGCTGATAATCAATTGGAGTGGCCCTAACATCAGATGTAAAGATAAGGCTAGAAGGAACATTAGTTGCTAGCGGAGCAAATCCTAGCTTTGATAAAACCAAATTAGCATCCTTATGCTTAACTGTTAAATTACCATCAAATATCGAGCGGTACTGATTTTGAGAAACTGCTCCAGATACACTAAAGGCACCATCTCCATATATATCACCGGTAAACTGTTTTACAGTTAGTATTTTCCCATCGCTAGAAGCTATGAAATTCAAATTATCGAGCTCTGCATCAACGAAAATAATCTTCTTAGCAGTAATGTTGATATTACTAGCCATATCATCCAACTGAAGCTTGGATTTATTCTTAGACTCATTGACGCTATCCATGTTAGGGGCAGAGAGCAGTTTGCTCAAATCTATAGTATTAAATACCAGATTTATCTGATCTGGAGTGGTGGATTTATAAAGATCAATATTACCAGCCAAACTTACTGAATCAGACTTAAGCACTATGCTAGATACAGCAAATTTTTCCCCTTCTGCTTTAATTTTACAGGAAATATCCATAGTCTCTGTAGATTGTATCCGAGTCACTAAAAAATCCAGCGACTGAAAATTATGATCTATAAATTCTTTCAGGTTCGAAATATGATATTTTATATCACCATCTTCTAACCTATCATTTTTATAAAGTTCATTGATAGCAATATGATGATATGGCCCCTCAGAGTCAATTTGTACCCTCATACTATCTTCAAATGCCACATATCTCATTTTCGTTGTAGTATCATCAGACCATTCAACCAGCAACTGGTCTGTACTCGCATGTGGACTTATTGTTATCTTTTTGACAGAATCAGTATCCTTGGTAGTTTTATCTATGAGAGATACGTTGTACATTGTAACTTCTGGCAATTTAGGCAATAGCTTAAAAGCCTCTACAACAGAAGTCTCATGATTCACAAAATGAGATCTATTAGCCGCAAGGGTAATAGTTACGTCGTCTATTCTAGCACTTGCAATAGCTGGACTGAACTTAAGCATTGATGATAGAGAAAATTTAATCTCTATGCTTTTTGCAGTAAACATGTTCTGCACAGTAACACCACCTAGCACTACCCGAGGCAAAGGAAACCGCACCACATCTATTGACTCTGTTTTAATTTCATAGCCCACATCTGCAAGCTGCGCATGAAATTTCTGATAAATACCGTCATAGCTAGTAGTCAATGCTATATAGAGATATGCCGCATATAATAGGAAGGCTAAAGCAGCTATAGAGACTAGTATTTTTTTTATCATAAATTAAACTTAGTTCCGAGTGGTAAAATCTGCACTACAAGAGTATAATACGTTTTATAATAAAAGCTAAAGCGAAATTTTATGTCAGACAAATTAATATCAGTAGGTGTCATAGCCGGAGCATATCACTTAAAGGGTTTAGTGAAGGTAAATAGCTTCACAAGTCAGCCAGAAAATATATGCAAACTACCATGTATAAACTCAGATAGATTGGCAATTTTTATGAAATTTGTAAAAAAAGATAAGGATAAATCAATAATTTGTAAAATAGATGGGGTCGAGGACAGGACGGCTGCTGAAAAACTTGTTGGTACAAAGCTATATGTAGAGCGAGCCTCTTTGCCGGAAATAGATGAATCTGAGCATTACATAGAGGACCTTATAGGACTTTCAGTTATAGACCACCAGGGTGTGGAAATGGGCAAGGTAAAAGCCCTTCATAATTTCGGGGCTGGGGATATCATAGAGATAGAATTCCCCAACAAAAAAACTGAAATATATAGCTTCTCCAAAGAAAATTTTCCTGAAATAACAAAGGAATATGTAAGGTTTACTGCCCAGTTATAGCGCGGAAAGAATCACCTCTGATACGTATAATCATCATAATTAGAAAATTATTATTTGAGAGCTTCTGCTTTATGTCGCTCATCATGCTAGAAATATCCATAATCTCAGAATTAAATTGCTGCATATCACTCACTATATTATCTTTAGCAGTAGTGTTAAGTGCATGAGCATTAACTGCTCCGTCATATGTAACTTTCACCCCTGCCCTGTAGCTATTCAATGCAGTCTGACCAGCTTGAAGCATTGTACTGTTAACATTGGGAGGAGTGCCTCTTGTCAAATCATTTTTGATTGCCCAAAGTCCGCCTATTACCTGTTGAAAAGAAGTATCGCCAGCATTAAATGTTGCATCCACTGAGTTATTATCTGATACCACTACAGTTTCGGAAACATAGCTAACTGCAAGATAATTTGCACTAGGATTGCCATCAACCCCCAAATTACCAGTAGTGGTAATTGCAGCAGAGTTAACCGGCTGAGCTTGTTTATCGCTACCGGTAGCAAATACCATACCGCCAGTCCATGTTGAGTTCAAACTACTTGCAATTGTAGAGAGGCATGCATCCACCTGGTTTAAAACTGCAGGCTTCATAGTATTAAAATTAATCGGATTATACTGAGCTATTGCTTGAGCCAATGTACCGAGACTATCTTGAATTCGTTTTATAGCATTTAGAGCCGCGGCAGATTTATTAGTTAAATCTTCAGAAGCTATGTCATATTTCGCTACAGCAGCTAAATTAGCTAAACCAGATACTAGCTCCGGAGCTTTTTTCCCAAGATCTGCATTGGTTGTATATTTTTCGCCTAATCTACCGCTTTGCGCCAAACTTGACAGGCCCACCTGCAGGGATTTGTTATCCTGTAATATTGCAGCACTTAGGGAATCGCGTCTTACTGGTACATTTACTGAAGAACTTACGGACATTTTCTACTCCTTATAAAATTACGCTGCAGCTGCAGCCAATACACTTCTATCTGCTTCCAATATTATACGAAGCAAATATGACATTAGATTCTTAGTCTGAGCAGACTGCATCACATCATACATTGCGCCTTGCTCATCCGCCTTTACCACATCATCCAAAGCCTGCTGAGTCATTTTTACAGTCTCTGCAGCTGCTTTAGAGTTTATTTCACTATTTTTACAATCAGCGCTCATTTTGGTCAGCCATCCACTCAAATAATCCTCTATTTTCATGCTGCTCTGATTATTACCTATATTAAATATCACAGATTGGTCCAGCGCATCAAACAACCCTTTAGAATCACGCCCAATAGCATATGAATATGACGGAAGAGTTAGGGTAGGTTCCCTGTTGGTACCGACTGTTGGAGCTAATACCACACCACCAGCCGCAGTAGTGGTTACCGTAATAGAAGTTGCTACCCCATTTACACCATTTGCCAAAGTACCAGCTTTAGCAGTGATACTCAATCGATCAGGGTGACCTACAACTGCAGCAAAGCTTAATATATTTGGGTTAAGGCGTATATCCCCCGATGCTTGTATTGCAGCTATAAGATTTGTTATTGTCTGAACTCCATTACCAATATTTACTTGCCCTGCCCCAGGACCAAAAGTAAAAACAACACCGTTTATAGTAATAGTATCCCCAGGATTAGGTACCCCGCCACCCAAATTAAATACCCATGATGCTTGATCGTCACCAGCTAAAACACTTTGAGCAGCACCATTAACGGTAGCTACTTTACCAAGTGCTATAAGATCAGCCTTTTGAGCAATATCGGATCTTATATGAATCAGCTCGGAAGGAGTTGACGTATCAGTCACTATCAAATCATTCAGGCCTAGATATGCGCTAAAGTTGGTCGGAGCAGAAGTAGTCGGAGCATTTACACTTCGTACTTTACTATTGTCTCCAACTATGAAAAGCCCATTAGCAGCTCCAGTGCTAAGCTTTAAATAACCTTCAGTATTAAGATCTGTGATAACGTTACCATTAGCATCGACAAATGATGCAGATAGTTGATTGGCTTGAGCAGCTCTTTGAGTTGCAGCAATACCGGCGCCTGGATTTGGATCTGGAGCACCTTCCACGATATTATTCAAAACTGTTGCACCAGTAGACCCAGAAGGCACTTTGAACACTGCAGATCTTGTTTCCTGCACACCGTTATTCCCAACGACAATCATACCAACCCTGATATAAGTATCAGCGGCAAGAGGGCCTAGATTAACCACAATATTTTGGCCAGTTCTAGCTGTATCGCCCCCGTTCAAAGTGAATATACCACTAGGGTTTCCACTTACAACCGCTGCAGTAGGAATAACAGCACCAGCAGCATTAACAATTGCTACACTTTGTACCTGAAACTCTGCACCAATATTACATCCGCTGCTAAGCTCAAATTGGAATGAGCATAGTCCACTTGCATCATTACTGATATTGCTCGTAAATACAGCAGAAGCACGCTCGATCAAATATTGAGTAACAGGACCGCCAGCAACTGGTACAGCTCCTATGCAAATCCCAGGGGCAGCAGCACTGGTCGCCGCTGCATTAATCGCATCTTTAACAGCCTGAACAGTAAACTGCTTACCTGCGCTAGTAGAAACTGTTGGAATCAAAGCATCAAAATCAATCGTCAGAGGCTTAATTCCAGCACTGCTACCATCTCCATTAGTCATACCAATCTGTACCTTGCCACTAAAACTAGCCATGTCATTTAGAGTCATCGTACCGGATGAAGTCAAGCTGCTGCTTGGAGGATAGCCAGAACCCAAATTATGAAACTCATTAACTTTTGAGGCCAATTGCTCCGCCATATCGTTAATATCGCCAATTGCCTTTGGCAAGACAGTATTTTTTACATTCAGTAATCCACCAAAATTTCCGCCCCAATTTGCTTTTGCTAAATTTACGTTATAATCAGCATTTCCCCACTGAACACTAAGCATGTCACCGGATGAATCATAGGTCAATTGCGCGCATTGGGTGCTATTTAATAAATATCTATTATCCGACCCATTATTCATCCTTATTGATATTGAACCCATGTCTGAAATATCAATTTGCACAGGAATCAAGCCTGATAATTGGGTAAGGAGAGGATCGCGCAAATCCGCATTGCTTTTACCGCTAAGATTGGATAGCTGCGTAAGAATCGTATTAATATCTCCCACAGTGTTAGATAAATCGGTTTCAACCTTTGACTGCATAGTTTGCAAAGTTGAAGCGACATTCGAAACCTGGGAACAAAAATTCCCTAATGTATTCACAATATTCTGACGATCAAAGGCCCCGTTAGAATCCGGAGTAAGGCTAGATTTAAATGCAACAAAAGACTTGGCAAGACTGGTTTCACCCTGCGGATCACCTAAAGCGTCGTTAATACGGCTGTAGTATGAATCAATTGCGCCACTAAAAGAAGCTCCAGCTTGAGCTACATAATTAGCAAGGGTAAGAATTGGATCTTCTACACGTACTGATTTAACGCCCACAATACCGAATTGACCAAGCGTTGTCACTGCGTTCACTTTATTGAGACCAGCGGCAGCACCTGTAATATTTCCAGCTTGAATAGCAATCGTTGCATCAGTATTTTGCAATGCGGACTTGATAGTACTAAACGGATCAGCCTTTACCATTGACATATTATACCCTATCGTTATAAGCCATTGCTGGCATGTTTGCTAACACTTGTTTGTTCGAAATAAGCGCACCGGCCTTATTGTAACCATGGTCTATCTTAGTATTTTGACTCACGCTCTTCTTAACCGAATCCATCAATATATCATGAACATTAGATGCGGCCTGTATGTTAATACGGTACAGCTCTATAACGGACATTATATCATCATGCTCCCTTACAGCCTCGTCCAGCAAATCCTTGTTAACAGTTGCAGTCAGATCAGGTATGCTTTTTACATTATCAAAGCATGAATAAAAATCTTTTAAAACATCAGCACTTTCCATACTCTTATCGAACCCTAGAATACCACGTTTATCAAAAGCTTTGTTCTCTTTTTCTAGCGTTTTTTTGCATTTTTTCATCGAAGACAACAGCTTTTTTATAAGATCTTGCGCTTTTTTTTGTGTCATCGCTCTTTCTCCCTTCATTATCCCCATTTTCATGGTCGCCATTGTTCCGCCTTACGGACTCCAACAAATCCTCGTAGACACCCTCACCTATATCGCCAAGCTCGGTATCATCAGGGCCACTGCCAGCTGTTATTACAGCATTTTCAAACTCCGAGCCATATATGGCATCGCTAAGGCTCTGATTTTCTTGAGCTTCACGAGATCCTCTTGAAGCAAATCCCCACATAATACTTAGGAATTGGTCTTGGAACTGACGAGCTAGCTTCTTTAAAGCAAGTTTCGTGCCAGCCATATCATCTTTATTTAGATTTTTATTTTTTACTTCTTGCGCCAAATTATCATAAAGCTTGGAAACTTTAGGATGGGCCCTATCAGGCACAAGCTTTTCGAGCTTGGCACGAGTCTTAGCCCTCAAAGGCGAGACATCTGAATTATATGCAATAGAGGCTGTTGTGTAAATTAGAAGTAGTAATGCGCATAAATACCTGGCAGCAATCATTACTTCACCTCTATTGTGGCATCCAAGGCCCCAACAGATTTCATGTTATGCAGAATATTTACGATATCGCGGGGAAATACACCAAGCTTATTCAGGCCGGAAACTAGATCACTCAAATTTGCTCCACCATCAAGCATAGAAACACCCATACCTCGCCTTTTATTGATGGCGTTATCTATTCTAGATTGCCTATCAGCAGTTAAACCACCCCCATAACCAGATTGTTGCAGATCACCGACATTGATAACCAGATTTCCCTGCGCAATTGCCACAGGCCTGATACGCACATTATCTCCTATTACCACTGTGCCAGTAGCCTCATTAATAACGACTTTTGCCTTATAGTCAGGCTGCACATTTAATGACTCAATCTCAGAGATAAACTCAACAATATTATCCTTTCTATAATTTGGTACCGTAACATCCACAGTTGCTGGATCAAGCGCAAAAGCCGTATTGCCTGTAATATGGTCATTAATTGCGTCAGCTACCTTTAGCGCCGTAGTGAAATCCGGAGAATGAAGAGCA
>JAYUHP010000182.1:0-8480 GCA_043766875.1 Rickettsiaceae bacterium | reverse complement strand
GTGCTGGTGCTGGTGCTGGTGATCCTGCTGGTGCTGAGCCTGTTGTTGGTGCTGTTGTTCCTGTTGGTGCTGGTCCTGATGCTGCTGTTGTAGCTGATCCTGATGCTCCTGCTGAGCTTGTAGCTCCTGCTCCTGAGGCTGAATTGGCTGGTGGTGCTGTTGTTGTGGAACTTGCTGGTGATGCACCTATTGTTGTAGATATGCAATAATTTCTAGGGCTAAACGCTTACACTATCGTCACCCCGGAACCCCTGACTTGATCCGGGGTATCCGGGGCCTATAACCTTAGCATTTGAGGAAATACTCAGCGGCTTAAGACTATGGGTCCCGGATAATTGCTACGCAATTTCCGGGGTGACGCGCGGTGAACAATTCCGGGATGACATCCCCAATTTACCCCTTGACATAAGCGGATCTTGCGCTATAATCCTTCCAAATTGATCACATATAATAGTTATAGAAAATGAAACGTACCTTTCAACCAAGTAATTTAGTTCGTAAAAGAAGACACGGCTTTAGGGCTCGTATGGCAACCGTAGGCGGTAGAGAAGTCCTTAGAAGACGTCGTGCTAAGGGTAGAAAAAGGCTTTCAGCTTAGCTCTCTGTCATCCCGGAATTTTTCACCACACGTCACCCCGGGCGAAGACCCGGGGCCCATAACCTTAGCGTTTGAGATTATCCTCAGCTGTAGTGGTTATAGGCCCCGGATACCCCGGATCAAGTCCGGGGTTCCGGGGTGACGATAAAGCTGGATCCAGGCCTTCGCCGGGATGACATCAAAGTCCAATTTAATTTGGGGCTTTTTTTGCAAATAAAAACTTTCTCCACTATGGGCACATCCACCAAACTAAAAATTATCTCCTTTAAAAATCAGAAAGAATTTGATCAAGTAAACCGCCAGGGTAAGAAAACTGTTGGGCGGTATTTTGTTTTGGTCTATCAAGCGCCCGCAGAAGGTTTCGCGGAGCCAGTAGTATATCTGGGGCTCAAAGCTAGCAAAAAGATTGGCAATGCTGTAACGCGCAATAAGGTGCGTCGTAGGTTAAAGCATATGATCAGGGATTTTGTAAAAGCTGGTGATGGTAAATATTTCGGCGCCAGGTTTCTTATCGTGCCTAAGCACAATATCATCTCAGCTGTCTATGCGGATTTGGTTGGGGAGATTAAGTCGTCATTGCGAGCGAATGCGAAGCAATCCAGTCATATACCTGTTGCGTAGCAACACTAAATTTATTTTTAGAATTGCTTCGCAATAATTATTCTACTGGGTTGCTTCGCGGTCTGACTCCGCAGATGCTTTGTCAGACCGCTCGCAATGACGGTGAACTTGGAACGCTAGAAAACAAACCCCAAATTAAATACTAGGAACTAGGGGCGACGCCTATTTCTTACTAGGCGAGCCCCGCAGTGACGACGTAGGATTAATTTGCGGTATGTTTTCACTTCTTCTGGTTCAAGGCAGCACCTAATATATCACCTAGGCTTGCACCGCTATCAGTGGAACCATATTCTTTGATAGCCTTATCGCGCTCATCAAGTTCAAGTGCTTTTACAGACAAATTCACAAGATTTTTCAGCTTGCTGACTGACAGCACCTTAGCATCGAACCTATCACCAATAGCGAATTTCTCAGGCTTTTGCTCTGACTTCTCAGCTGATAAATCAGCCTTCTTCACGAAGCCTGCTGTGCCATCAGGTAATGATACCTCAAGCCCATCGCCCGCTACTACTGCTGTAACTGTACAGGTATAAACTTCACCTTTATTGTGAGCAGCTGAAGATTCTGTTGGAGCTGACTTGGCAGAAGCTTTTGGAGAAGCATGATCGCCACCTTCAACAAGCTGACGTATCCCAAGACCGACTCTTTCCTTATCCACATCCACTGAAAGCACTTTGCACTCTACAGTATCGCCTTTAGCATATTGCTTCAGGGCTTCAGCAGGATTGTCCGAAGAGATATCAGACTCATGAATCATTCCGTCTATCTCATCACCGATGGCTACGAACATACCGAAATCCGTGATATTTCTGATTTCAGCTTTGATCACGCTACCTATTGGATTGTTTGCTGCAAATTTATTCCATGGGTTTTCACCACATTGCTTGATACTTAGAGAAATACGATGTTTTTCAGTATCTACTTCAAGTACTTTAAATTCGACTTCTTGGCCAATATCCAATATACGCTTAGGATGCTGATTCGCTTTTGTCCAGCTGATTTCAGAAGCATGGATTAATCCTTCGATTCCATCCTCGATCTCAACAAATGCACCATAATCTGCTATATTTGTTACTTTGCCTTTCATTACCACACCCACTGGGTACTTGGCTTCTAAGCCTTTCCATGGGTTATTTTCAAGCTGTTTCATACCCAAAGAAATACGCTTTGTCTCTTCGTTAAATTTAATAACCATAACTTTAACTTTTTGACCAATAGATAGCACCTCTGAAGGATGGTTCACTCTGTTCCATGAAATATCTGTAACGTGCAAAAGCCCGTCCACACTGCCTAAATCAACGAAAGCACCATAGTCTGTAATATTTTTGACAAATCCTTCAAGCTCAATGCCTTCTCTGATATTTGCAAGCATTTCATCGCGGTCAGAAGCACGTGATTCCTCTAGAATCGCACGTCTCGAAACGACTATATTACCAAGCTTCCTGTCCATTTTTAGAATCAGGAATGGCTGCACTATGCCCATTAGAGGAGTAATATCCTTTATTGGACGAACGTCAATTTGGCTCCCTGGAAGGAAGGATACTACGCCTGAAACATCCACGGTAAATCCGCCTTTAACTCTACCGAAGATAGTACCATCAACAAATTCACCTTTAGCATGTGAAGCTTCAAGCCTCATCCATGATTCTTCTCTAATGGCTTTTTCACGGCTCAAGACAGTTCCAGCACTGCGGCTATCTCTTTTTTCTACATATACATCAACCAGCTCTCCAACCGATGGAGTTGCGCCTCTAAATTCACTAATTGGAACACGGCCTTCATTTTTAAGACCCACATCAATTATAATTACTTCTTGATCTACTCCAACAACGCGGCCCTTAACGACAGTACCTTCTCTAATATCGATACTGACTTTGGCGAGCAATGAGTCAAAATCTTCTGTTGTTGCGAATTCCTCAGAAACTGTTGGAACAAATCTTGCTTTGGCTTTAATATTCATATTTACCTAATTGCGCTAGCAGTGCCATACTAACAAAGTTTTAAAGTTAAACGATAAAGGGTCTGGTATTCTTTGGCACGTCATTGAACGGTATCCACGACCCTACTTAGGAGGGGCATTATAGCAATTATAGAGGAGCAAGTCGAGGGAATTGTTGACTTCTGGAGTTATTAACAATTGTTAATAGACAAATGTCATATTCTATGTTATCCTACCAGTGAATTATATTAATAAATAATGGAGTTACAATTATGTCAATGTCAAGTAGAGGCAGACATTTTGAGCTTGTTCTCAAATCTCTAGAAAGATCTTCAACTACAGCCAAATCCCAAGCATTGGTAGATTTAGACCTAAGAACAACTTTCTCCTCTTATGTAAGTACTGTTACTTTCCAAAACAACTTCATTGCACATCCTTCTGTGCAAGATATACAAAGACTGCAGCTGCAATTACAGGTCCAAGTGCTGCAAGCCACCATACATGAGGAGCTTAACAATCCTGATCAAGGCATTGAGCTAGGCCAGGGCCTAGCAGGCGCTCCATCTCCAGACGAAGGCTGCGAATAAGTAGTAATCGTCATTGATAGAAATTGCAAAGCAATTGTCCGGGATGACGTGCAGCTTACAATTTTAGATATGAGACGCAATACCTGCAGCAAATTAAATACTAGGAGCTAGGGGCGATGCCTATTCTAATAGGTGAGCCCCCGAAGCGACGACGTAGGATTAATTTGCTGCAGGTATTTACATAGCATCCCTTGGAGCGGTGACTCTATTAGCTCTGAACAGCAGATAAACAAGCACAGCGATTACGAATATATAAGCGCTAGGTATATATATCATCCCTGTCTTTTCAATCAAATATAGATGAACCATACCAACCGTTCCTCCTACAATACCCATTCCTAAACTAAAATTGAAGGAAATACCTCTATAGCGGATCAAAGTTGGAAAGAGCTTTTGCGCTATCACATGAGTTACCCCGCCGATTGCTCCCGCGCATGTACCAAGCACTGCTTGCCCTAATATCACAAGCTCAAGCGAGGAAGTAGACAGACACATAAAGCAAAATACTGGAAGCACGCATAGCATAACGGTCATCATGCTAATATATTTTCTCTCACCCAATTTATCATATAGATGACCCATGAGAATATTACCCATCATGAAAAATAATAGCCCTACCATATTCACATATATCGTATTGATGTCCTTTGAGAGCGAACCATAGCGCGCAATGAAAATCGTTGGAAAAGCAAATACTGTGTATGACATCGTTCCATTAAGAGCACCAATGCTAAATGTTTTAAGACTTGAAACCCAATATTCCCTGATCATTGCCACCATTGGTATTGGTCCATTAGCGGATGATTGCTCCTTAAACTCTGGGCTTTCTTCTATTTTATACCTAAGCCATAGGCCTAAAAATGAAATGAAGAAGCCAAAGATAAACGGAACACGCCACGCCCCTTCCCATTCTTGCTTGCCAAAATATCCTCCCAAGAATGTAGCCAAAATTGCTCCCAAAGCGCATGAGCTTGTCAGAAAGGAACTAAAGAAGCCGGGTCTCTTTTGACCTATTTGCTCAAGACAATAAATCGCAGCGCCGTTATATTCTCCGCCAGTGCAAAGCCCTTGAACCAGACGCGATGCAACAATAATTATCGGAGCCAATATGCCTATATCCTCATATCCCGGAGTAATACCTATTATTACTGTCGGAAAACCTATACCTATAATAGATATGGTCAGCGCAGTCTTGCGGCCATATTTATCACCCACATGACCAAATAGCAATGCACCAAAAGGCCTCATCAAAAACCCAGAAGCAAAGGCAGCCAAGCTGAATAGCAGCGAAGCAAATTCATCTTCCATAGGGAAAAATACCTGAGATAATTTCATTGCAAACACCCCATATAGGGTGAAATCATAAAACTCCAATGCATTCCCAGCAAAACTCATTCCTAAAATACGTACGTACGATCTTGTTTTATCCATATTACACCATTATTTATTAAACCCAGGATGTAAGTAGTAACTGAGGATTTTTCATTTTACAATAGTATTTTGATAAATTTATTCATAATTTTAGATTTATATGATAATTAATTGAGATTGTCATTGCGAGAAATCACCAAGAGTTTTAAGCTTCTCATTTGCCGAATCTTCTAAACCACGCCTTACTTGCTCTAACAGAACCGGATTCTCAAAAAGCCATTTTTCCCTAGCAGGTATTTCCGCATATGGCTCCAATAATATAGATTTATCCTTATTTATGGTCATATGGTAGCTACTTACCCCATTAGACAAGGCACCCAGTGTCACCCTCCCCTTAGAATCTGGACGTAATATTGCTATGCTAGACATTTAATATTCTCTACTTAATTAACTACAAATGTCATTATAGCTTATTTCCCACTTATGCTCAAGTGGGAAATAAGCTAATCCTCAATATTGGCTATATTAGAGCTTACAACAGCAGTCTTGCCATTGAAAAATACCGTATCAAGAGGGCATATTACAAATCCAGCAGGTAGCTCATGCTTCTCAATCTGCGCAAAGCCACATTTACGATAAAATTTCTGCGCTGCATGAAGCTTACTCACGGTGCCCAAGACAATATTGGTAAACCCGTGCTTGATTGCAGCTTTCATCAGCACCTGCATAAGCTTTGGGGCTATACCATTTCCCCTATATCTCTTGGCCACAAAAAATTTCTTTATCTCGCCATAATTATCGTCAATTTTCTTAAGCCCTATAGAGCCAATTATTGAGCCATCTTTATCCACTGCATACCAAAAATTATAAGAATTATTATAATAGAACTCTTCCTCAGCCTTGATGACACAGGCATTGATCTCGCTAGTTATAGGTATGAAAAACTCATTCTTCTGAATATTTTCGATCATAGCAATAATTTGCTTTCGCACCGCACGTGAAGTGGAAAGAGTCAGAATCTTCACTTGCTCACGTAACAGTCTGCTTTGCTCCAGCGCATCGCCATATTTTGTAATCGCGTTTATTATATCTTCCTGGTCAGCCTCACTTAGCATGGCAAAAGCACCTTTAACCTTACTATTAGAAAATTCGTCTATCTTCCTAATTTCTGCGTCGCCTGTAGCTGTTATATGTAAATATTTTTCACGCCTATCAATCCCATATTTATAATCGGCCAATCCCTCTTCAACTAACCTAGCCACAATACGAGAAAGGCTGGAAACGGACAAAAGCAGCATCTGCCCTAGCCTTGAGATAGTAATACCAGGCTCCTTAGAAATTTCGATTAGAGCATGCCAATGACTCGGAGTTTGCCCTATATTTTCCTTATTCAATTGCAACATACCCAGCTCACGCACCAGCTTTCGCGATATTTGTCTTAGTTTTGGAATGATATCTTCTTGCATTTGCACCTCACAAGAAAGACTATAACGGAATTAATTGCATATTGCAAACATATATATTAAAATGATTGCAAATTAATTGAAGTAGCCGAATGATATCGAACCCAATTACTAATTAATCTTTTATTAACTTTTTAGTGCTAAAATAGCAACTATGAGATAATTAATTATTAACGAGGTGCTATTATGGATCCAGTAACTATATCAGCAGCAATAGCCGGATTCATAGCCCTAGGCAGACTAGCTATGGGCTGCTATTCATATTACAAAGCGAGGCATAATAATCATGATGCTGAACCTCCTGCTCCCACTGTGCACACCGTAGTCGAAAAAATAGTAGAGCACACTGAAACAACAGCTGACGGTACTAAAGTAACCACCAAAGAAACTATTATTACCACCGACGATAAAGCAGCTCCACATCATACAACTAAAGCAGGTAAAGAAAATTCACCAGATGATGTGGATACCACCCAAATCTCAGGTGCGTTAGACCCCTTGGGGCAAGTCGTTACAAGTAGCGTTGCAGCCGCTATAGACGCATTTAAAGTGGCCGGCGCAGCTTTTCACACGAAACACCATCATAAAGATCATCATCATAAGCCCGCACAAGCTCCAGAACACAAGAAAGAAGCAACTGGATGGCTACATCCTGTTAATACAATAAAATCATGGTTTTCTTGGGGTGGTGAAAAGAAAGATATCGCTGATGTTCCTCAGCATAATAAACACCCTGTACTCATCTCTTCTGCTGAGGAAGCAGAATCTCTCCCGGCCACTCCAAGCGAAACATCTCCTATGCTTGCTAGAAGAAACTCAGCCCCTAACGGATGGGGCAATTCATTTAAAGGGGTCAGCTCATGGTTTAAAGAGCATAGCCAATCTCAAATTTCGAGCATGGAAGATGCTCCCGAAGAGGATTTTATAATCTTGATTAACGAAATTGAATATGTTGCAAAGGGAGATTCATTAGTACCTGCAGATATAGAGCTAATGGGTAAAGTACCTTGCTACTTTTATCAAGAAAGCGAAGGCCAGATTATTAAGACAATAGCAGCTTCTGCTGCAGCTTAAGGGTCAATAAAAATTAGTTGTAGACTCCCAGATGCCTCTAGTGGATGACAATCCTGAGTCTCGGTAACAGGTTGCTCTACTGAAATCGTGCCCTGTGAGCCATATGGCATAAGTTTTATGGCTGGTTTTAAAATGGTAAGAGGTGGTGGAGAAGTCAGATCTGGTATCACATGAGTCACAGGACATTCGATCAATCTAGTTTTAGCACCCTCTCCAAAGCCACATGTAACTTTAACTTTATTGTCCATATTCTCTCTCCTTCAATAATACCAAATCCCAAATTAAGTAATACTAGGAACAAGTGGCGGGGCCTATTTTAATAGGTGAGACACGCAGTGACAATGTAGGATTAATTCTGGGACTTGGTATAAAACATCAGCGACGCATTTTGCTGATACTATAAACTGCCAATATCACTGTCCAATACTCTAATAGCACAGAAAAAATAGCAATGGCTGGAGAAAAGGCAAGGAAAATTAGAGAGAATATCGATAAAAGTTCGGGTGCCCCTGAGGAAAAAAGCACCACCCTGCTGGTTGATTTTACCGTAGGTTCAAGCCCCATCCACCAAAATACAACAAAAAGTAGAACCATGCTGAAAAGATTTCTAAGTATATGAATTGCAAAACGCAATATTATCAGAACAGGTATCAATATGGCAAACATCACTAGGCCTACAGGCTGTAGCAAATCTATCAGTAATGCTTTGACGGTATCATGATTCAGTTCTCTTATATCTTTGCCTAGGAGATCATTATAGCTTGTGGTCACGTTACTACGCTTCTTGCCAGCATTCCCCGACTGCTCCAGAGATACTATGATCTTCG
>JAYUHP010000181.1:2500-22028 GCA_043766875.1 Rickettsiaceae bacterium | reverse complement strand
CATAACCTTAGCATTTGAGGTAATCCTCAGCGGTTGTGGTTATAGGCCCCGGATAATTGCTTATGCAATTTCCGGGGTGACGTGGTTGAGAAATTCCGTTATGACATCGGACCACTTGCTAGGCCACGCCGCAGCTGCTATCATACTCCAATGAAACCTCATAAGAAAATCATCTGGGATAGCAAAATCCCAAATAGCCCATATCACAAAGTTAGCTATGTTGTCATGCTGTGCCCCTCGCTTGATAAGCACAGGCTGGAATTAAACAGACTCAGCAAGCTGCTTAATCCTGCTTATGATAAAATCCCAAACGGCCCGGTGTGCCAAGATGGTGATGGGCTTTGGAGAATACCGCATGTAACATGTATTATATTCAAAGCAGAGCTCCAAGATTTTGATCTGATAGAGCAAAAGCTGTATGACTATATATATTCATCAGGGTTTATGGATGCTGGATCCATGGAGTTTGCCCCGAAAAGCTATCAATTTTTCGTGGAATGGCTTGTTAGCTTCCCAGATAGCGCTTTTGCGGATAAAATCAAAAAGATGAACAAGCTTCTTTATAGATTCATCCGCAGTAATTTTCCGCAAGCCATGGTCACTAAATATGAGGTCCCTTTAAACAAGATCCCCCATCTTTCGTTGAATACCTTGGCGCCAGCTTCAAATCATGAGCTTATATTAGATGCTGCCACAAAAGCCCTGAAAGATTATCGGCTTACCCTAGATCAGATTATAATTGGTGCTTTGGTGCCTTGAAACGCCGTCACCCCGGGCGTAGCAAAGCGTAGACCCGGGGCCCATAACCTTAGCATTTGAGACAATAATCAGCCCTCGTGGTTATGGGTCCCGGATATTTTTCTTTGAAAAATTCCGGGATGACGTGCACTTACGCTCGTTTAATTCGATATCCCGCTATGTCTGAGCAGTGCATCCATATTGGGCTTGCGGCCACGGAACTCTATAAATAGATCCATGGCTGGTTTTGATCCGCCTTGTTCCAATATAGTCTCCATAAATAATTTCCCTATTTCCTGGTTAAATCCACCAGTTTCCTCAAATTTTGCGAATGCATCGCTCGATAAGACTTCCGCCCATTTATAGCTATAATAGCCAGCTGCATAGCCGCCTGCGAATATATGACTGAAGCTATTTTGGGATCTGTTGTAATCCAAAGGCTTCATCACGGCCCATTTGGCTCTTACCTCATCCAGTATCTCTTGGACCGATTTTGTGCTGTCTGCCCCCTCGTGCGCATGGATCCTGAAATCAAATAAAGCGAATTCCAGCTGCCTTAGCATTTGCATGGCTGATTGGAAATTTTTAGTTTCTATTAGCTTGTCAAACTCAGCCCGTGGTAATGGCTTTCCAGTCTCATAATGAGCAGATAGATTTTCAATCACTTCCCACTCCCAGCACCAATTTTCCATAAACTGGCTAGGCAGCTCCACAGCATCCCAAGCCACACCATTTATCCCTGAAACCCCAGAATAATCGACCTGGGTTAATATATGCTGAAGCGTGTGACCAAACTCATGGAACAGGGTATTTACCTCACTATGGGACAGCAGGGCAGGCTTTGTGCTTGATGGCGGGGTGAAATTGGCTTCTAAGAATGAGATAGGATATTGCATGCTGCCATCACTGTGTTTTATTCGGGATACAAAAGGCTCAATCCATGCGCCGCTGCGCTTAAAATCTCTCGCATAAAGATCTGCATAGAATTTACCACGCAAATTCCCGTCTCTATCCCTAACCTCAAAAAGCCTTACAGATTCCCCTAGCTTGGCAAAATCTTTTACCTCGTTAATCTGGATTCCGAATACACGATTTGCTAGCTCAAATAGACCTGAGAATACCTTACCTTCCGGGAAATATGGTCTTAGATCCTCTTCAGAAAAATCATAATGCGTTTTTTGATAAAGGGTTGAATAGAAAGTCGCATCCCAAGGAGCAAAATCCTTGATTTTACCATGCTCTTCAGCAAATTTCTTGAGCTCTGCGAACTCCTTATCACCTTGAGCTTTAGAGCGTTTTGCAAGATCTAGCAGGAAGGTCATCACCTCATCCACGCTACCGGCCATTTTGGGCACCAACGAATATTCAGCATAATTCTTAAACCCTAGTAAATGAGCTTTTTCGCCCCTCAGAGCCAAAATCTCGTCTATCATCTCTTTAGTGTCAAATTTCTTCTCCTCTGCACGATCAGAAGCTCTGGTAACATATGCCTTGTAGAAAGATTCCCGCAAGTCTCTATTTTCAGCATATGACATAACAGCAAAATAGCATGGGAAATCTAAGGTCAGCACCCAGCCTGGCTTCCCGTCTTTCTTAGCCTTATCTAAAGCCAAAGCTATCGTGTGATCTGGGAGACCAGCCAGTAAATTTTTCTTATCTTCTGTAACCTCAAATTTCCAGCTTTGAGTGCTATCTATTACGTTTTTGGCAAAATCATTGCTTAGCTTTGTGAGCTTTTGGTTTATTTCTTTTAACTTAGATTTTGTGGCATCATCCAAGTCAATTCCTGAGAGTTTAAAATCCCTTAAAGCATTTTGAATGATTGTTTTTTGTGCCGCCCCGTAAGAGCTGAACTCTGCCCCTTTCTCAAGCTTTCTATATAGCTCGTACAAAGCCTTATTCTGACCCAAATCGGTTGAGAAATTACTTATCTTTGGGAGCACCTTTCCATAAGCTTCCCGGACAGAATCAATATTATGAACCCCGTTGAGATGAGTAATTACATTCCATGCGTAATCGAACTTTGAGCCCTCTTCTTCCAGGAGCTGAACGCTGGTTGCCCATGTTGGGTTATCCAACTTCACGATATTATCCACAACCCCTTTAAATGAAGCTATCAGCGCATCCATTGCTGGCTCAAAATGCTCTGGCTTTATGGTTTTAAAATCTGGTAGCTCGTCGTGCTTTATTAGCGGATTGTTCATCATTATTTCCTTATTATTAAAATCTTTCAAGCCAGTGTCCCTCTGCTGGATGTAGGTCAGTGTCAACAGCCCTCCTATCATCAAACACAAAACACTCGCCTTTCCATTTTTTATTAGGATTTTGGGTATCTTCAAGATATTGCAAAATACCCCCCTTAAGATGGTACACTTCATCATAACCTAACATCCTCATATATGCTGTGGATTTCTCGCACCTAATACCGCCAGTGCAACACATAGCTATTTTCTTTCCTTCTAGTTTCGACTTATTCTGCTCTACCCATTTAGGAAGCTCCCTAAATGTTTCCGTAGCTGGATTGATTGCCCCATCGAAGGTGCCTACCTCAACCTCGTAATCATTGCGCGTATCTACAAGAATAACATCCTTGCGGCTAATAAATTCATCCCAATCCTTCGGCTCAATATAGGAACCTTTCAATCCATGGACATCCATACTACCTATGCCCAGCGTTACAATTTCCTTTTTTAGCTTTATCTTAAGCTTTTGAAATGGGTGTTCTGGAGCATAATTGACCTTCACGCTTATATCGTCGGAGTTCGTCAGCTTTACCAGCTCCGCAACCAACAAATCAATATTCTCTTTAGATCCAGAAATGGAGCCATTAAACCCTTCCTTAGCCAAAAGCACTGTACCTTTCAGAGATTTTTTCTTCCCTATCAAAAGAAGCTTCGGCATAAGCATTTCCGGCTCCAAAATATTTACAAAGGAGTAAAAACTAACTACAGCTATTTGTTCGGTGAGCATAAGGCATTCATACTTTCGTTAAAACTGACGCAGCGTAGCATAAAATCAGGTGAATTTCAAGGTAGGTGTTATTCCAGTAAAAACTGGAATCCTAGGACGGCAACATTTTATGTTGCAGAAGTTTATAATCTGGATCCCGGCCTACGCCGGGATGACAAAGCCCATAGTAGTTATATTACAAAATAGTAAATTTTGCGCAGAAACGGCATCATTCCTTGCATATAAGGGGTTTTATGTATATAATAACACGGAAGTTAACGTTAAGTAGCAATGAAAAAAAAGCCGGTAAACTTTGTATCAATGGATATAGGAAGCAGTAAGATTGCCTCCATTGCTGCCTCAATAGAAAATAACGGCGACGTGGAGGTTGTGGGGCAGAATCTTCATTATTCCGATGGCATTAAATCAAGCGTGGTTACAGATCTTGCCCAGGCGCAAAATAGCATCCTTCAGGCTGTATATGCGCTGGAACAAGAGTGCGATACAAACATCACCCAGGCGGTAGTGTCTATTTCAGGCTATGGAACTAAATCCTACTATTTGCATAACAAATCCAAGATCAATGGCACAAAAGTTA
The DNA here is from genome assembly GCA_043766875.1 of Rickettsiaceae bacterium. Lineage (GTDB taxonomy): Bacteria > Pseudomonadota > Alphaproteobacteria > Rickettsiales > Rickettsiaceae > JAYUHP01. Next base: position 17,743 of record JAYUHP010000181.1, on the reverse strand, counting down.
CCCAAAACGACGTGCAGAGACTCGTGCATAAAACTCTTTCCACATTTAAGGTGCAGGAAAAAGATGTAATCCATTATTTCCCCATAGAATTTACCCTGGCTTCTGGCGATGTTGTGGATGACCCCGTAGGCATGTTCAGCAACGAGCTCGGATGCAGGATACATGTAATAGCCGCAAGCTCTAATATGCTACTCAACCTGGCAAACTGCATGGCCAAATGCCAAATAGAAGTTAGCGGTGTCGTTTTGGGCATTTATGCCTCTGGCGTGGCATGCCTCACAGAAGATGAGAAAAATTTGGGATCATTAGTGATAGACCTAGGCGCGCGCACCACTTCATTTGCCATTTTCCTCAATGGAAGAATGGTCTATAGCGGACATGTGCCAATTGGTGGCTGGCATATCACGTCAGACATAGCAAAGGCTTTCTCAGTAAGTTTTTCAACAGCTGAAAAATTGAAAATTTTATATGGCAACGCAGGCACTTCTAACCCTACTGCAAATATTATCAGTTTAGATGATATAGATGGGCAGGAAATTAACATCACATCTTCCGATCTTGGAAGGATTATCCAGCCAAGGATGAATGAGATTTTGGAGCTACTCAAAGTTGAATATGATAAAATAGGTATAGACTATTTGATATCAAGACGTATAGTGTTAACTGGGGGTGGATCCATACTCAAAGGATTGAAAGAAATGGTTAGTTTTATGTTTGCAAAGCAAGTTAGAATCGCTAAACCCAAGGTTTTTAATGGCTTTGCAGAGGACTATAATCCTGGAATATATTCTACAGCAGTTGGCATTGTCGAAACTTATGTTAACCGCCAGAGAAAGAATTACAACCCAGCCCTAGATGACTTTAATGTTCAGAAAAGCTGGGGTGTAAAAATTCTTTCATGGCTCAAAGAAAATTTATAACTTTTCTCCTAACTCTATTACCTCTCGGATCTCTCGCAAATCCCTGGCTGCCTTCGCCTGGCCACTATAAATATTATTTCAATTTCGGCAGGCATTACCCTGCCAATAGCATCAAATATGAGAATCAGGGCTATTACGCCATAGAGAGGAAAATCAGCCTACTTAACAAGGCAATTTATGACATCACGCTTCAAGCATCCTTAAGGAAAGAACTAGCCAATACGGATGAGGATAGGAGACGGATTGATATATTCGTAAAGCATAGGATCGAGGAGATTAACGGCCTAATCTCTAACCTAAAAAATTACCAACAATATCTGCTTGTAAATTACAATTTATTTGAGCTCGGAAGCGGTATAGAATACGGGCTAAGAGAGAATTTTAGCTGTGGGGTAACGGGGAATCTAAATAGGATGAAACTGCCACATGGAGCTGAAGATAATTTCAAGCTCTTCGGGCTATTTGCCAAATTTAAGATCCTGGATAAAAACCGTTACGTCCTTACCTTGCAGCCTAAAGTACTCTTTGACGAGTTCGGCCAGCGTGTAGAATTTGGGGCGATGTTAGGCCATTCTAAACCAATTCTAAAGGAGAATTCATATGGGCAAATAGAAAGATTTGAATATGCAGTTGCAGGAGTTACTAGGCCCATTGGAAACCCATATGTACGCTCCAGTCTCGGATATCACGCTGAAACCAATTTTGGGGTAAAGTTCAAAGATAATACAATTCTGATGCTTCAAGCGATAAATGACATAACTCCCGGCCTAGGAAAGATCTACAGCAATGTGCTGCGGAAGCAAGTCACAATAGCTCATGGAGTCAATATCAATAATGCCAAAGTATCTCTGAGCCTAGTCTTTTTTAATGTGGATAGTCTAAGAGCTGGAAGGCATATAACTTCTGGATATAGCGTGGGACTATGGATAGAGAATTGATACCAGGATATAATAAAAAAATTGACAAATTACTTAATATTTGTTAATGTTATCGGTGTCATTAAGTCAATTAGATGGAAATATGCCAACAGCATCTCAAAAATACATCTACCCAGAGCTAGCTATAGAATTGTGGGAAAATATATTTGGATTTATGGACCTCCAAACCTTATTTAACCTTATAAAATCTCGGGGCCTGGATGAACAGGCAATGGATGCAGCTCATAAAAAATTGTCATCGGAAATAGAGAAAGCTCTGAGTGTAGAGTTTCCAAATCTAGGCAAAGATACTAGAGTAAGTGTGGAGCGTTTATTGCGATTGGAAGGATCCTTAACAATTGAAGATTTTGAACCTTTGTTATCGCATATTAGAGAAGGAGTTAGGAATACTTTTGGATTATGGAAAGCAGCATGTGTTACAGCGTCAAATCCATTTAGCTCGACCCCTTACTCCCCATTAAAAGAGATGCTGCCATTAATTAGTAATACTAACATTGATCTTTTGGGAGTAGACCCATGGTGGGGGATTAAATACTCATTATTACATCAGTTTCTATACAGATATAATAATAAAGGGCTACCGCATGCAGATGATCATTTAGAAGATTTTATAAACATTGCCAATTTTTTAATGAGCAAAGGACTATCTATCGAAACTGAAAATGGATTTGGAGAGAGGGTTATACATACAGCCGCCCATGAGCCTAGAACTGGGAATTTAATAGAATTTTTAGCTAAACATGCTGATGTTAATGCACGTAGCACCAAAGAATACTGGGCAATGACATCCTTGCATCCGATAATCAAAGCTGGTCATTATACTCCTTTACATTCTGCATGTATCTACCCAGAAGAAAAAAGGGATAATATAATAGTATTGTTAGCACATGGCGCGGATCCATCTATCCCAAATGGAATAGGAATAACCCCTTTAGATATGATGAAAACTAAGCAGCAAAATGACCCTAATGAGTTTTATGAAGATATGATTTCTAGAATGGAAGATGCCATAACAGCCTTACAATTCGCAGAATTGCCTGGAGATGGAGTAGTTACTCATTATATACAAGCTGAACTGACAGGGGAAGCTCCACAATCTTATTAAACTAGCGCGGTACTCAAAAACAAGAAAAATGATTCCTGAGTACCAAAATTGACTGTTATAATGGTACTCAGGAATTCGAAATATGATTTTTGAGTACCGATACTCATAATTATTAGAGTTGGTATGGCACAAAACAACAGAATAACAGCAAAAGATATCAATTATATAGCTTATATCTTATGCTTTCTTTCTGGTTTTTTCTTATTTGCATATTTCTTCAACTCACTTTTTATATTGATCAATTACCTATTTTATTTCATACAAACCAGCTTTAAAGGATGGTTATTTCTCAGCGCGCAAGCTGGTCATAATGATGAGAAAAAATATGACAGCGAGATATCCAAACTCCCCGTATATAGTATTTTGGTCCCGATGTATAAGGAAGAACATGGGGTTAAAGTGATCCTATATCATTTGAGTAAATTAGATTACCCAATCAATTTACTGGATATCAAGCTAGTTGTTGAGGAAGATGACACGGCAACCATTAGGATAATAGACACAATGGATCTGCCTAAGCATATAGAGGTAATAAAAGTGCCATACTCATTGCCTCGCACTAAGCCAAAGGCTTTGAACTATGCTATGCAGTACATAAAGGGCAAATATGTAGTTATATATGATGTGGAAGACAGGCCGGATAGCGACCAGCTAATCAAGGCAGCAAAGGCTTTTCAGAGCCTGCCCAAACATGTTATATGCCTTCAGGCAAAGCTAAATTTCTATAATAAAAACCAAAATCTATTATCCAGGCTATTCAGCATAGAATATAGCATATTATTCGACTTCCTACTCAAAGCACTAGAGAAAGACGATATGCCAATACCGCTTGGTGGGAATAGCAATCATTTCAAGGTTAAATATTTGTGGAAATTAGGACTTTGGGACGCTTATAACGTCACTGAAGATGCGGACCTGGGGCTCAGGCTTTTCATGCACGGATACCGAACAGCAATGATTGATTCATATACGTTAGAAGAATCCACAACAGGCTTGAGCAATTGGCTAAATCAGCGCTCTAGATGGATTAAGGGCTTCATACAAACATTCTTGGTATATTGCAGGCAAAGCCCCGCTTTAAAGGCTGGAATGAGCTTTAGAGCTAAGCTATCGGTCTATCTCTTCCTAGGGCTTGGCACCTATGGGTTTTTTATCTTGCCTTGGTGTGTGGCAGCGCTGCACACAGATTATAGGCATGATATATTGGCTTGGGTGAACATCGTAATTACCCTCATTTATATGTATGGTGCAGCTATTATGGCAATGACCCTTAAGCGTTTTAGCACAGATAAAGCAAAAATTTTAGATCTGTTAACATTGTTTATATGGCCTTTTTATTTTATATTACATAGTATAGCAATCTATAAAGCCATTTGGGAACTGCTGGTCAGGCCTTTTGGATGGAATAAAACTGAACATGCTATAAGCCGCGAAACAAATGATTGCTTAACTGATTAATACTTATTTGCAATAAGAATTACATTTTTCTTATTGAAAATTAATAAATGATACTGTATGGTTGGCCGTTGGCTCTGTTGAAATGGGGCTTCAGGAAAATGTTAATAAAACTTAAATTGGAGAATAATAATGAGCACAGAATCAATGGCAAGAGCCGCAGCCTCTATTAAAGCAAGAACAGTTGCGGATCGTGCAGAACTAGCACAAGCACTTGGACAATATACACAGGCTTATATAACACATAATCCTAAAGCACCTATAGCAACTGCATTCCACGAGTTTTTGAGAACTTCATTCTGGGGAACATCAGAAGCTGATAAAGCTAAATTTCCAGATGAATCTCGGGCCGTCGATGAGAAGCTGGGATTCATTCAAGAGCTTAATGCGTTAAGGGTTGAGTTAGCCGCAGGGCAAAATCCTGCACAATACACTTTTGAGCAAGCCTATAAAGCCAATCCAGATTTCAAAGCGCTCTATGATCTAGCAGTTCATGAAATCGAAGCGACGCGTACCTTGGCTTTGGACATACCTGTAACATATGTTGGCACAGATCATAAGGTAGAAACAAAGACAATAAAATACCTAACTCATTTTAGTGGATCTAATAATACCCTAATACTTACCCCACCTAGCTCACCAGAAGATAAATTAGACATTGCTTATTGGAAGGATGCTCTTGTGCTGGAACAAGTAAGATTCCAGGATTTAAATAGAGGAGCCACCGGAGGCGGTCTATTAAATAGTTTCACAGTGAAAGATCAAGCTACTCTAGAGACTCTGGTAAATTCATTTGCTAGTCAAGACTTTCAGGAAGTTCTGGATAAAATGAATTTCGAAAAAGGTAAAGACCTGATGCGTCACGATGCAGAAGTTAAAGCTTTGAAAGCATTTATCGGACAAGCAGTGAGAGATCCAAAAATAGCAATCCCAGATCCAGTAGTAGATGGTTTATTGAAGATATGTCAACATCTCAAAGAAGGTGGTATATCACTAGTGAACAACCAACAAAAAGTAGCAGAGCTGTTAAATTTTATAGTTGATGGCTTTAAATTTATTGGACAAGATGGCTTACCAATTCATAAAGATGGCAAGCTATTGGGAGCAGATGCGTTATATGATGGAAACCTTGAGATTAACCCGGAATACAGGGATTTAGTGAGTAGTGCGCACTTAGGTAGACTAGAAGATGTAAATGAAAAAGAGCTTCAGACAGCTTTGAACATAAGTAAAAAAGATGCTGCCTCACAATTCAATGCAGCAAGAGAATTTCATGAAGAAAATAATCTGGATCTAGCAGACGCTACAGTGATTCAGATTATAAAAGATCTATCTAAGCCCGAACATTCTGACGCACAGGTTACAAAATTTAATGCTAATGGCGTTACACAAAATGGTACTGATTCAGTTGATACCATTGTTGCTGTGAGCTCAGGAATGAAAGGAGCCTCACGTAGCGATCCATTGTTACCAGGATTCCCTCCATCTATAACTCATAATCAAACATGCTATGCAACAGTTATAACCCCAAAAGATCCAGAGTCCTATGCAAGTTATGTTAAGAAATTCAATTTTTTAAATGAAGAACGCGAGAATCTTGCAAAAGCCGGTGGTGAAGTTAAAGGCTATAGAGTAGAAAGCACAGTTGACTCAGCTGTACTTGGAGGATGCGTACTAAATGTAAAGGGTGAACCAGAAGTGGCTGACCTTAATTACAAAAATATTGCTGGACCAGAATATACATATTCTCATGAAGCTCGTGTTGCCCTTAAAATTATTACAGCTGGAACATTAGAAGCTGCATTAGCTGTTGGACAAAGTCTTGACGAGGCTCAACAAGCAGTGGTACGGATGATGACTAATATCTCAAGAGAAGCACTTGCTCATAATGGCAATACTCCACGTATTTTTGATTTCGAAGTAATGGCAAGCAAATCTTACTCAGCAGAAGGTATGGACTTTAGAGCAAAAACATTCCAAGCTTTAGCTGAAGAATTATTTGATGCTCCTGGCATAAGAGAGAAGTTGGGTGAAGGTTACTCCGAATGGTGCGTAGATACTCTGCGTGCAATGCAACGAGCTGCTCAAGATGTGTATTTCGCATCTGATGATGGTTCTTTACGTGCAGCTTATGACCAATACAAAGCAGCATTAGCAGAAGCTGAAGATGCAGTGCACTCAGTAGAGCTAGAAGAGGGAGCGCAAGCAGCATTGATGGAAGATCATATCAAAGCACTTACTCCAGCGGAAAAAGTGGCTATTTTTAAAGATCCAAAGGCTTTGGTATATTTGGTAAAACACTGTACTGAACACGATACTATGGGAACATTCATAGGATCAGTCACGCCAGCGCAATCTGTTGAGCTTCTAAAGGTTGAGATGTTCCTAGCAGGAGCGCATGCTGCTACTGATGACAGTGCTGAGCATTCCTAAGAATAAGAACCTCCTCAACAGAGGTCTTCTACCCAGAAATGTCAGGAAATATAAAAAGATCTTGACATTCCTGGGTGAAAATATTACTGTGTCCAGAATCTTTAAAAAGCTAAATTATCGAGCATTGTTATGTCTAGAGTATGTGAACTAACCGGAAAAGCTGTTATGAGTGGGCACAAAGTGTCGCATTCGGAGCGTAAAACTAATAGAAAATTCTTACCAAATCTACATATGGTAACTTTGATTAGCGATGCGCTGAAATTGAACTATCGTTTCAGGATATCTACTAATGCTCTTAAAACCGTAGAAATACACGGTGGTTTGGATAATTTTTTGCTATCGGCTAAGAGTTATAAATTGTCAACACAAGCTAAATCAATCAAAAAATTGCTTGTAGAAAGAGCTGCGAGAGGGGCGTAATGAAAAAAGATATTCATCCTAATTATAAGCCGCTCAAAATTCGTATAGCTAGCGAGAGTTTTGAGACAATGTCCTCTTATGGAGGAAACGAAATCTTGATGGATGTGGACTTCAGACAGCATCCAGCATGGACTGGCAAAGGCGTGTCATCAGCAAATCAAACTAACCAGAATATCAGTGCTTTCAATAAGCGATTCTCTGGCCTTGCTTTCGGTGCTAGCGCTAAGTAAAGCTAATATACAATACCATGTCCAAAATTGACCAAACGGTCGTCACCCCGGATATTTTTCTTCGAAAAATTCGTGGATGACGTGCTTGTAGGATTAATTGGCGACTCGGTATACTTTCTTTGACGCGGGGTGGAGCAGTCTGGTAGCTCGTCAGGCTCATAACCTGAAGGTCGTAGGTTCAAATCCTGCCCCCGCAACCAACCTTTTTTTTATGAAAGTGACAAGAAAATTGACGGATGTATAGAGATAAAATTCTTTAATGTCATCACATCTCCTTTACTCACACCATGAGACTTGAATAATCTGATACTATTGCCTGTATCAACCAAAGCAGATTTAATCCCCATATTATTCGCACCCAAAATGTCAGTGTCCAGAGTATCTCCGATCATCAGAATTCTATCTCTTGGGATATTTGGATAATCCGCAAGCGCTGCCTCAAAAATCTCTGCATGCGGCTTGCCTGTGTAGACCACCCTGCCTTTGTAATCACGCACTATATAGCCAGGGCAATATCTCAGCTTATCTTGTACTGGAATTATGGTATCAGGATTCACACATAGGCACACCAAACCATGCTGCGCTGCCCTATCCAAAAGCTCATCATACATGCCAAGGTCGAAGCCCTCATCTATCTGGGCTGTGACGAATAATACATTGGCCTTCTCAATGCTATCCGTAGCATTAAAATCAATTTCCGTGTAGGAATCCATAAATTGTGGGTCGCTTAGGTGGTATATCACCGGCTCTTCAATACCTAGATGTTTCTTGCTATCAGCAAGAATTTTTACAGCAGTTTCCCCTGAAGTGTAGATCCGCTCGTCTACGATATTGATACCTACACTGCTGAGCCTTTGCGCTATTGCTGGACGCAATCTTGGAGTATTGGATACAAAACATAGGGGCTTTCTCTCAGCAATCCAGTTTAATGTATCCACAACACCAGCGTAGGCCTCTAGGCCTTCCAACACAACACCCCAAATATCTACCAAAAAAAGATCATAATCATCTATGATATCTTTGGCCTTAAGGATATGGCTAACCATTATTCTCCTCTCTACACTCTTTCCAAGCTTCAAGAATAGTTTCTAACAAACGAGTTGTCACCTCATCTGGGTCGTCTTCAAAATCCGGGAGGCTAAGAATCAAATCATATACATCGCTTGTTCTAATAGATGATAAATCTTCATCTGGATAATGCTCCTCTAGAGCATTCGCTAATTCTGCTGTACTATTCCATCTCATAATTTTTTCTTATCTAAATCACTGGTACTCTATCTTATCTTGCATAGCTTAGTGCCATGCAACAAGTAACTTGAGATAGAGATATAGGTTTCGAGTGAATTATGCAAACAGATATTGCATAATAGAGACATTTATCATTTAGATGTAATACCGAATCCCAAATTAAATAATATTAGGAGCTAGGCGCGATGCCTATTCTAATAGGTGAGCGCTGAAGCGACGACATAGGATTAATTTGGGATTCGGTATTAAACATTAAAAGACTTACCACAGCCACACTTCCCCTTTTCGTTCGGATTGTTGAATACAAAGCCGGATTTGAAATCACCCTCAACATAATCCATCTCAGTGCCTAATAGATACATGATGGCTTTTGGGTCAATCAGAATATTTACGCCCTCAGATTCTATTATTTCATCAAACTGACCTTTTGTGTCAGCGTATTCCACCACATAAGAGAAGCCTGAACAGCCACCGCTTTTAACACCGATTTTCAGGCCCAAAGAAGGTTTGCCACGCTGATTCAATAGCGTTTTGACCTGCGTTGCTGCGTTTTTGGTAATAGTAATGGGCGCCCTAGTCACTTATTTAGCCTTTTTACTTTTATAATCTGCAATAGCTGCTTTTACAGCCTCTTCAGCAAGCAAAGAGCAGTGGATTTTTACAGGTGGCAGAGATAAATATTCTGCTATCTCCGTATTTTTGATCTCATTAGCATAGCTGATATTCTTGCCTTTTATCAATTCTGTAACGAGAGAGCTCGATGCAATGGCAGAACCACATCCAAATGTCTTGAATTTTGCGTCCTGTATTATACCATTTGAATCCACTTTAATCTGTAGCTTCATTACATCCCCACATGCAGGAGCTCCAACAAGACCAGTTCCCACATCCTCATCTGACTTATCCAACGAACCTACGTTCCTCGGAAACTCATAATGGTCGATTACTTTTTTACTATATGCCATATTTTTAACCCTCGTTTAATTTTTCCATTCTTACCCCCAAAACCCACTTATGTGAGCTGAGTACTAGGAGGCCCGGAGCGCAGAACCGCAAGCGTACTTTTGGGTACGTGAGGATTCGAGCACCGGATCGACAAAGTAATCAGACACAGAAGTGGGTTTTGCTTAGTGAGACGCCCACTTTATACTATGTAGATCTATCCCCTCCTGCACCATCTCCCACAGGGGACTCATCTCTCTTAAAGCCTCAATTTTGCTCAAAACCAATGCTGCTGCATAATCTATCTCTTCCTCGGTGGTAAATCTTCCTATGCCAAATCTTATCGAAGTATGAGCCATCTCGTCCCCTACGCCAAGAGCTTTCAGCACATATGACGGCTCTAGGGAAGATGAGGTACAGGCAGAACCTGATGAAACAGCCAAATCCTTTATAGCCAAAATCATCGACTCTCCTTCAATATAGGAAAAGCTAAGATTAAGATTCCCGGGATAATGGCGCTCCTTATGGCCATTCAGATATATATCCTGCGCACCGGCCATAATCTTACTCAAGAACTTATCAGATAATTTTTTGATATGCTGATAATCTTTTTCCATCTCTAGCTTTGCGATTTCTGCAGCCTTGCCAAACCCTACCACCAGGGGTGTTGGAACAGTGCCGGAACGCATTCCTCTTTCCTGCCCACCACCATTTATAATAGGTATCAGTCTAACTCGCGGCTTACGCCTTACATAAAGCGCTCCTACACCTTTTGGTCCATAAATCTTATGGCCTGAAATACTTGCAAGATCAATATTACATTTTTCCACATCTATAGGAATTTTTCCGAAGCCTTGAGCCATATCTGTATGGAAGAATACTTTCTTTTCTCTACAGATTTTCCCTATTTCCTCGAGTGGCTGGATCACACCTATCTCGTTATGTACCGCCATTACCGACACTAAGGCAGTTTTATCAGTAATGGCAGCTCTTAGCTCGCCTAAGTCTATAATCCCGTCCTTATCCACGCCTAAATATGTAATTGTAAATCCTTCATCAGCCAGATGCCTGCAAGCATCAAGAACGCATTTATGCTCTGTTGCAACAGTTATGATATGATTTTTCTGATTGCCATAAAAACGCGCCACACCTTTAATAGCTAAGTTATTCGACTCAGTAGCTCCTGAGGTAAAAATTATCTCCTTAGCTTCCGCTCCAATTACGCTAGCAACCCTGCTTCTGGCAATCTCTACAGCAGATTCAGATTCCCATCCGAAGGAATGGCTGCGCGAATGAGGATTCCCAAACTTTTCCGTAAAATATGGTAGCATTTCCTCAACCGCTCGTGGATCCATAGGGGTTGTAGCTTGGTAATCGAGATAAATAGGCATCTTAACTCCTTTATCCTCAAGCTTTTGTCTCATTTCTATCAAATTCATTAAGCTACCTTCCTATTCGATTTTTCCCATAAATTCTTCCAAATATTCACAAATTGCACTATATGATCTCTAGTAGTCTGGGCCCCCAGCGAAACCCTTATAGCACTTGCTATTTCATCACCTTCATATCCCATAGACTTTAGCACATGGGAATTTTTGATTTTACCAGAAGAGCAAGCAGAGCCCCCACTTACGCTAATATTATTCAGATCGAAGTAGATAAGCTGAGTCTGCGTTTCTACGCCTGGCATAGAGAGCATTGATGTATTAGGCAATCTTTCTGTATCACTCCCAAATATTATGGCAGATGGACAAATACCCTTTATCATCACTTCCATTTCGTCTCTTAAATCAGCTATCTCAGCATAAGCTGCGGCGCTTCTGCCAGCAAGCTCTGCTGCGACGCCGAATCCTACTATTGCTGCAACATTTTCTGTACCGGATCTCATTCCTCTTTCCTGCCCACCTCCCACAATCTGTGGCATCAAGCCAAGCTTGCTTCTGTGCACGAGAGCCGCAGCTCCCACAGGCCCACCTAGCTTATGGGCAGAAATGGTTGCAAAATCCAGGCCCAATTCTTCAATATTCAGCGGAATTTTACCAAAAGCCTGTACGCAGTCGCTATGAACCAATATTCCGCAGCTATTGGCATATTCAACTATTGCCTTAATATCTTGTATTACGCCAGTTTCATTGTTGGCAAGAATAATAGACAACATAGAAGCTCCTTCTAAAGCTTTTTTTAAGCCTTCCAGCTCAATTCTACCATTTTTATCAACCCCAATTAAGACCCTATTGGGATTTTTTTTACTCGCTTCCAAAACCGATAAATGCTCTACTTCAGAAACAACTACCATTTTATCCTGGAAATTTGAAAACAGTAGGTTATTGGCCTCCGTTCCAGATGATGTAAATATTATATTATATCCATCACGCCCGGCTGATACTCGCAGACTTGCAGCTATTTTTTCCCTAGCATTTTCTACCAAACCCTTTGCAGCTCTGCCATGAAAGTGTAATGAAGATGGGTTCATAGCGGAATCCCAGACCTTATTCATCGCTTGCCTAACCCCTGGAAGCATTGGAGCTGTTGCATTATAATCTAGATATATATGCTGATCATTATCCCTTAGTACATCTGCTAAAGTAATGCCTTGCAAATAGCCTATGATCTTATGTTCCAACCCATCCCAAAGATGATGAGCCAAGCATCTTACGGCATTGGGTAGACAGGCTTTTTCCTTGTTATTACCACATTTGGTAATAACAATTTCTTCTTCCACAGCGCTGGTAATGCTATAAATATCAATCTGATCTGGTTTGGATTTAAGCTTATAACCACCACCAGGACCCCTTACAGATGATACTATTTCTGCGTTTTTAAGCCTTGCAAAAATTTGTTCCAAATAATTCAGCGGAATATTTTGACGCTCAGCAATATTGGCAAGGGTAATAGCTAAATTTCCCTCATGCTTTGCCAAATCTAGCATAGCCATTACTGCATAACGTCCTTTAGTAGTAAGTATCATGATATAAAGATTAACTTTTCCTTGATATATTCATAACAAAGTGATATACTCTGCCATCTATTAAGTAAGTATTATAAATAACCCAGTATTTTAGTCAAGTATTATACTCAGGAGCGCAAATGCCAGAAGTTTTTTTCAATGGTCCAGCAGGTCGTATAGAGGGCAGATATATACAGTCCGACAATAGAGCTGCACCTGTAGCACTGGTTCTTCATCCACATCCATTATATGGTGGCACGATGAATAACAGCGTGGTCTATTCTCTATATAAGATGCTAGCCGATAATGGTTTTACAGTGCTGAGAATCAATTTCCGTGGGGTTGGCAAATCACAGGGGCAATTTGATAATGGCGTTGGGGAGCTTACAGACGCAGCTACGGCTTTGGACTGGCTTCAGGTACAGAACCCACTGGCAGCCCAATATTGGGTTACTGGATTCTCTTTTGGCTCATGGGTTGGCATGCAACTTATAATGCGTAGACCCGAAATCGCAAGCTTTATAGCAGTTTCTCCTCCTGTAAATAAATATGATTTTTCTTTCCTATCACCTTGCCCAATTCCAGGGCTGGTATTGCAAGGAGATCAGGATAGTATCGTATCAGAAGAGGTTGTTGCCACATTTGTAGAAAGATTATCGAAACAAAGACAGTCAAAGATATTCTACCAGACAGTAGCAGGAGCTGATCACTTCTTCCGCACCAAATTACCAGAACTCGAAAGCGCCATATCATCTCATTTAAAAATTAATATGCTTGATATGCAGCGCCCTATATCTAAGAAACAATCTAAGTTACAGCAACAGAAAGTCCTGTTGGATTGAGTATATCCATCATGTATGATGAGTATATATGCTCCGGTGTCATTTTCCTGCGTAGGCAGGAATCCAGCACTTCCAATAATTATTGGTATAGCTTACATTTTCTTTCACCAAAATCCCAAAAAATATCTTTCTTAGACGTTATTTGCTATTATCGCCTCGATCTTTTTCATAATAAATCATTACACTCCAGTAATTTTACTTAAAAATAGCTCAGAAGCTTAATACCATAAGGTTCCTTATAATAACTAATTTATATTAATGTTATCGTTAAAACTTTACGTAATCACTAAACTCATACCCAGTACTATATCCCTTGTAATCAGCATTTTTATCGGAAATCATTGTATTTTGATCGGTCTTGAGAAGATAAAAAAATCCTAAATATCATATCACAGCCATTACAGTTATTTCTTGGAGGTCCTTATAGCCTTGGGTTTACCATAAATTATCTTAGATAATAGATAATTATAATCTAGTAATTTTACTTAAAAAGAACGGATGGACTTAATGCTAGAATGTTCCATTAATAACTAGTTTATATTAATTATGTTGCAAAAATGAAACTATTATATTATTTAATAATTACTAATGCAATAAATAATTGATTTACCTTTCTGGGGGATGTTAGCATTATATTGCCAACCCCAACTTAATAATGAGGATTATTATGTATCGCCTTACACGCAAATTGAGTGACTCAGCCCTTCCCATAGCTAGGACCATAATCCAAGGTCCAAGGTCTTTTAGGGCTATAGAAGAATTTCCAGAACCAATAAAAACTAGTGTATCCGCGCAAATCCAGAAGGCTACACTGTGGCATGCAGTATCATGCCAGCAATTCATTGACAAAACTAAGATTTTTGACCGTATGAGAGATGGGCAGCCGGCTTATACCTCTATACTAGAAAATCTTGACCCAGTAGCTCTAGTAGACAACACTGTAGTATGTGGAGCATCTGATCTATTGCTTGCGGCGTTATTTGGCGCTGGCCTACTTACAACCGCTACTGCTGAAAAGAAACAACCTAAAGAAAACACTGAGAACAAGGAGCACTCAGTCATCGCAGTATCTCCTGTGGCAGGCGTTAATAAAACCTCTACAGTAAGCACTGTAGAAGCATTGATAACAAACACACCTAAAGCTATATCCAATGACCATGCTATTATCCATGACATGCATGAATCATCAAGCCTTATGGGTGGCATTTCTTACTCGCCTGTAGATTATTTAGAAAATGGATTACTAATGGGTTAGTTAAGTTTTTAGGATAGCAAGCAGTAAGTACTAGCTATCCTAAAATGTGAATTATAAACTGTACCTTAGGCCTGCAGTAAGTTCTGCAACGCCTATGGTCTTCTTGAGAGATTCAGACTGTACTACTTGCTTTGTAACGGGGTGCAGAAATTGCGCATGAAGAGCAATATTATTGATGATTTCTATTTTACCACCCAAAGAAAGAGCTAGATTGTCGGTCATTGCCATATTGACACCACCGCCAAGCCTTATGCCTAACCTTTCAGACGTAAACTTCTTTACATTTCCGGCTTCGATTTGCTTAATTGCAAAAGCTGGTATATCACCATATATTATAGAACGCTTAGGCGTCACGTGAGCATATCCAACACCTGCTAAGAAATATGGCTGGAACTTTGTCTCGGTCTGAGCAAAATACACTAAACTCAGCATTACTGCATGTGATGCAACCTTGGTTTGAGCAGTCATATTTGTGTAAGGAGATGTATCCGGATAGATTGTCCTAAGC
>JAYUHP010000180.1:0-3227 GCA_043766875.1 Rickettsiaceae bacterium | reverse complement strand
GGGGCTTTTAGACTTTCAGGATGCTGTAATTGGCTCGCCTATTTATGATCTCGTTTCTATTTTGGAGGATGCGCGCGAGGATGTAGACTTCGAGTTTGCAGAAGAAATTCTGGATTATTATTTGGCCAACATGACTGATATGGATTTGGATAGCGCTTACCTTGCATATGACATCCTTGGCGCTCAGCGCAATAGCAGGATACTAGGCGTCTTTGCTCGTAAGCAGATTAGGGATGGCAACGATAGTTACTTGCAATATATTCCAAGAGTTGCAAATTATTTAGAGCGTGATTTGGAGAACCCGGTTTTGGAGAAAATTAGGGAGTGGCATAGCAAATTTTTCTGATTTATGCTTGCAAATTTAATATTTCATGTTAAAATTGCAAGCATGATTAAAAGAATTCTCTACAGTCGCATCAAAGATATTATCTAATACCAAAGCCCAAATTAAATACTAGGAACAAGTGGCGATGCCTATTCTGATAGGTGAGCTACGCAGGATTAATTCTGGGCTTTGGTATAAACTGCCCTCTTGAGCCTATCGTTGATAGCTAGCCCAATACCTGTTTCGGGAATGGGTGCTACGGCAATGATCTCATCTTTGGCTGCCATTTTGTCGAGCAGCCTGAGCATCGCGTAAAGGTTTGATGCAGCTTCGGCTAAATCTCCAGTTTTGCTTAAATTAAGCTCTCCGATATCATTACTTCCAAAGCCTAATCCTAATTCGTGTTTAGCAGCTGTTGTGGCATTCATCGTGACTTTCGCATTAGGAGAATAATGTTTTGCCATCATTCCAGGAGCCAAGATTTTGCGGCTGGTCTGCGTCCTAACAGGAATCCCAATTACAGCCTCTATTGCCTCAGGCGTGATAAAGCCATAGCGCAGGATTGTTGGCTGCACATCGCTCATGTCAATGATGGTAGATTCCAAACCATAGACCGCTTTCTCACCCTCCAGAACATATAGCTTATCTCCAAAAGCTTCTTTAACATGGCTCACTTCTGTTGGGCTTACATAATTGGAAATATTCGCACTAGGCGCCGCAATTGGCCTATCCGCTTTCGTTATTAGCTCAAGGGCTGCCTCATGAGATGGCACGCGAATCCCTATTGTATCAAGCCCTGCAGAGACAGTATCGCAAATGTGAGAATCGCTCTTACGCTTCACAACTATGGTCAGAGGCCCTGGCCAGAAATTTTCAGCAACCTTGCAAGCCAGCTCACTAAACTCACCTATTGCCATTGCTTGCTCTAAGCTTGCCACATGGACTATCAAGGGATTATTGCTCGGGCGACCCTTTAGCGCATATATTTTTAAGCAGGCACTATCGATGGTCGCATCAGCTCCAAGTCCGTACACCGTTTCTGTTGGAAAAGCTACCACCTCACCGCGCTTGATAAGTTCTGCAGCCTTTGTTATGTCAATCATAGCTGCTCGAAATGCGCGATTTTACTGAAAGCGTCAGCAATCAACTGCAGCATGGCTTTTCTGTTATTTGCTATAGAAATATCGGCATCATTGATCATGACATTGTCGAAGAAATTATCCAGAGCTGGTTTCAGGGATACTAAACTCGCTATAGCTGCGGAGAAATCTTTAGCTGCAATAGCTTTATCGATTTGCGGGATAATGTTGCTTAGCAATTCATGCAGCGATTTTTCTTCCGCAAGAAGCAGCTTGCTTTTATCTATTGTTCCTGAAAAACCATTTCCTAAAATATTACTAACTCTGCGATAAATTTGAAGCAGCACTTCACCTTCCGCAGAAATCATAAATTTTTGCAAATATTCTATCTTCTCCAAAGCAATAGACAAATCATCTTCCATATCTAAATCAATGGCAGCATTGACTAGTTTTTGATCAAATCTATCTTTCAAATAATGCTTCAACCTTTCTTCTATAAATTGTAATACTAGCTCATTTACATTCTCCTTAGAGTTATATAAATCCGCAGCATAACCTATAAGCTTTTTCTCATTAAGCCCTTTGAGCTTATTATTTAAAATAATTTTTATTATCCCCAAAGCATATCGCCTAAGTGCATATGGATCCTTGGATCCGGTAGCTCTTTCGCCCGCGAGCATAAGGCCTACAAGACTGTCCATTTTATCAGCTAGTGCCAGATATGCAGCCTTACCAGTTGGAACTTCATCATCATTTCCAAGCGGCCTATAATGATTCTTGATTGAGTCAACTACTTCGCTAGAAAACCCGTCGGAAGCAGCGTAATAACTACCCATAATACCCTGCAGCTCTGGAAATTCTCCAACAGCTTCAGTTACCAGATCCGCTTTGCAAACTAGAGCAGCCTTGGCTAGCTCTGCATCCTTGGGCTGTAAAAACTCCGCTAGCTTCACAAGCCTATCTGCTTTGTTATACATTGTTCCAATTTTCGCATGAAAAACTACGTTGGAAAGATCTTTTACTCTAGATTCCAGAGGTATTTTTTTATCCTGAGCATAAAAATATACCGCATCAGAAAGGCGGGCAGAAAGGACCTTTTCATTGCCGCTTACAATTTCAGTTGCGCCTGTAGCAGGAAGATTGGAGACAAATACAAAATATGGAGCGAATTTATCATCCTTAGACCTTGTAGGAAAATAGCGCTGATGAGTACGCATAGAGGTAACCAGAATTTCGCAAGGCAAGCTCATGAACTTTTCTGGAATACGACCTATCAGCACAGAGATATGTTCCGCAAGCCCTGCAACTTCCTCAAGCAGCCTTCCATCAATATCAACAAAGATATTATTCTCCAGCTCAATCTTCTCTATGCCTTGTCTGATAAGCTCCAAACGCTCATCGCGAGAAAGTATTACGAAGGTATTTTGAAGCTTGGCCCTATAATCCTGCCATGAAGAAACAGCGAAGCTATCATGAGCAATGAATCTATGACCAAAACTCAGATTATTGGCCTTTAAATGACCATATGACATATCCAAAACCTTTCCGTCAAAAAGGCACATAAGATTTAGCAAAGGACGAACCCATTTGATATCATAGCTTCCCCAATACATGGATTTCGGCCAGCTATATTCTGAAATAGCCTTGGTAAGGAGAGATGGTAGAATTTCTGTCAAAGATGAGGCTGGAATTTTCGCCTCATAGACGTAGCAGGCTTGGTCCTTTACGGTTTTTACAATGAGGTCAGATTTTGCGATATTATTAGACTTGCAGAAACCTTCTATTGCCGCTTCAAGCGCTCCCAATTTGGGACCTTTGAGCTC
>JAYUHP010000179.1:0-3238 GCA_043766875.1 Rickettsiaceae bacterium | reverse complement strand
GTAATTTGCCAAAAATGCTTCTGGCATTCATCGCGATGGTTATAGATACGTAAATTATAGCTCCGTATATCAGAAGCAAGACTACGCCACCTATGAATCCAAATTCTTCTGAGAGCGATGCAAAGATAAAATCTGTCTGATGTTCTGGTAGAAAGCTTAAATGACTCTGAGTGCCTGACGCAATTCCCTTACCCCATACTCCTCCTGAACCTATGGCAATCTTGGACTGTATAATGTTGTAACTTGCTCCTCTCGGGTCTAGCTCTGGATCCAAGAACACCATTATCCGTTTTTTTTGATATTCTCTGAGGAATGTCCATAATATAGGGAGAGCAACCGTTACGCCTGTACCAAGGATAACAAATTTCCAGATACTGACTCCAGCTGCAAAGAACATTATGGCTGATATGATAAGAATTATCATGCCGGTTCCAAGATCAGGTTGTTTAATAATAAGTGCTGCAGGGAGTATGATCGCACATAATGGAAGAATTAGGTGCTGTAGCTTATTTACCTCTTTTTCACTTACGCCTTGAAAATATCTAGCAAGCATCATTACAACAGCGAGCTTTGCTGGCTCGGATGGCTGAAATCTCATGCCACCTATCGTGATCCATCTTGTAGCACCTTTTGCGGTATATCCAGAGATTTCCAGAGCGATTATGGCAAATAGCACTGCAAAATATATCACCCAAGAGAATTTGTATAATATCCTCAGATCGATAAATGCTATGAATATAACCAGTGGAAGGCAAATTATTATGTGGATAAATTGCTTATATCCCCACGGGAAAATATCCCCACCAGCTGCTGAATAAAGTACAAGCAAGCCATAAAAACATGTTACAGTAATTAGTAACACCAATGGCATATGTAGACGGGATATTTTTCGTCTTAATGCCAGCTGAAAAGCATTATTGTGGTTCATTGCCTTGGGACTCATAATTACGAGTATACTAGTTTATTTTTGGGAAAAGTAATAGTAGCAATTGTGCCTACCTTCTCTTCGCTTTCCAGCATGAAACTCGCTTCATGAACATCTAGCAGTAATTTTACTATTGCAAGCCCTAATCCATAAGATTCTATAAAGTTGAAATGTTGCTTGCGTACTGTTCCATACTTAGTTAAAGCTATCTTCATTTCATCCTCAGACATTCCCACTCCTTGATCTTCTATCCTTATAACTAAATCTCCCCTATCGACTTTCGTGGTGATAGTTACAGTGGTATTATCCAATGAGTATTTTATGCTGTTACTTATTATATTATTTATTACTTGCATTATCCTCCTGGCATCACATAGCAATTTTGGTAGATTATTTGCTATATCCTGTACAATATCTATATTTCTAGCAGAGAATAGGGTCTGGTTATGCTTTACAGCAATCTCAATCATTTCTGCCACATCATTTACTGTATTCACTATCTTGAAGTTCCCGGCTATGATGTGTTCTACGTCAAGAATATCACTTATAAACTCTAAAATTAGATTCGCATTTTTATTTATTCCCTTTGCATATTCGTGATACTCTTGTGGTAACTGCCCAAAAATTTCCTTACACATCATCTCTGAACCTGTCAGAATAAATCCCAGAGGGGATCTTATCTCATGTGCTGTAAATGCCAGGAAATCAGACTTAGCACTAGTAGCATTGAGAGCTATTCTATAGGCTCTCTCTGTTTTGGATCGCAGCCATGTTTCACGCTTATAGATTGTTATTATTAGAATAAGAAATATTGAGGCAAAGATAGAGATTTCTAAAAATCTCATTATCATTGAGTGTAGAATAGTGTTTCTAATTTCATCCCTATCTATATTTGTTAAAAGGATGAAAGGCTCATTTGTTACCTTTTTAATGTGAAAATTTACTCCATTGACCATGTCTAGGTAAGATACAGCTGTGCTGTTATCGTTTTTCGTACTAATCCTGCGTATAAAATCTGCTATATGGTGGTCAACAATCATGCCATTCTCAATTCCAATGCCTGCAATTGCTGTTTTAGACTGCATTACCACCTGGTAATCTCTGTCTATTAGAACAAGATTAGTGTAGTCATGTTCTTTATGACGCCTAAAATTGGCATTCAGCACTCTTACATCGTAGCTCACTACAATAGATCCAACATAATTGCCTTCTTCATCATTTACACCCATCGCCGTGTAAATCAGAGCAGTATTGGATGGATTGGTAGCAAGATCAGACCAATAAAAAATCTTCCCAGGCTCTTTTTTGCTTTTGCTTAGTTGATCTATCTCAAGCGGACTTGCTTCATGAATAATACCACTCTTGCCACTTACTCTTGGTATGAAGTTATCATCAAGCCATAAAAATTCCTTCCATGCGAATAGTTCCCGTATGCCAACTCCTGAGGAGTAATGCTTAAACACTGAATTTATATATTTCAAATCCTTAGGATTTGTTTGGATACTTCTTGCTAGTAGACTAATTACATATAAATTATGATCAAATATTTCATGACAAAAAGTTTCTAGTAGAGCCCCTTCTGAGTCCAATGTTCTGAGTACTTCTTGTTTTTTGACGGCATAGGTATTGATGCAGAGCATTATGGCTAATACCAGCACCACGGCTACTACAGCAAATGCTAGCACTGTTACATTTGCATTATTTTTTGAGGCATAAACAGCTTCTTCTAGTTCGCTATTTTTCATAATTAGCCTCGTAAATTGCAATGAAAAAACGCGTTTTCACAGATCTGTTTTGGTATGACAGTGCTTGATTTTAGTTCTTTCTCAGCGTTATAAAGTACCGTTAAACATTTCATTAGCTTTGGCATATCCGTATTGGACGCAATATTTTTAAAGCTAGAGACATATTTAAAAAATATTGGAGGGGAAAGAGAAGAAACCGCATCATTTACGCTCATTCCATCCGCCATTTTTGTTAAAGTGATATATAGGTTGATATAATAGCGTATTACCGCCCTGATAACCCATACAGGAGAAATTTGTTCAGCAAGTATTTTGTCTAATTCTATGGAATATTCCTTTGTATTGCCTTCTAGAAAATACAAACATAGCTTATCAGGTTCTGCGGTAGTACTCGAACTTATAACCTCTACCACGTCATCTATAGTGATTTCTGGTCTATGATTAGCATAGCATAGAAGCTTTTCTAGCTCATTCATGATTATATATCTATCACCATGTAGATATGTGCTCAAAAATCTTATGGCATCTCTGGTTATTTCTTTGCCACTTTTTGCAATATGTGTCTTGA
>JAYUHP010000178.1:0-3244 GCA_043766875.1 Rickettsiaceae bacterium | reverse complement strand
GACAATGACTACTTTAGCAAAATTTTTAGTTGTAGAGACACATACTAATCCACAAGGAGTGGTAGCAGCTCTAGAATTATGTGATGGTGTTATGAATTGTATTCCTGCAAAACACAAAACCATTCTTACAGGATTTATGGAGCAACATCATGAACCCGCAGCAACAGATCATTCAGATATATCGGCTGAATTTCTTCCGGCTACTGATTCTGATGATACAAATGTTCCTATTGCTGGTGCTGTTCAGCATATCAGTTCAATGGAAGATGTGGATTGAAGTGTTCTAGGCATTTTTATGCCTAGAACTTTACCTTTAGGTCGCTTATCGGAGTAATGGAAATCAGATTTTCTGTTTTTATTGTTGAATAAGCACCTAAAGCTTTTGAGAGTATTCACTTAAAGATAGATAGGAAAGTCTTTTGATAGTTAGCAAATATCTCTGGAGTTGTGAGTGCACACCATAACTTAATTGAGCCATAGACCATTTGGTCTTTTTTAGACACCACCTTAGTGCGCCTTGTCATTCTTCCCAAATGATGACGTGTATTACTGTTATCTCTTTCAATACCTACTGTTCCAGACTTTCCAATAATATGACGCTCTGGAGGCAAAACGCTAGAAAAAGCAGCCCAATCATCCGTATAAAAAGTACAGTCTGTTAAATGTTTGACTTTGTTATAGAGACGCTTGAACTTTGCAGCATTACGATTGCCGATAACCCAGGCAACAGTTCTCCTTGTACTACGATCCAAGGCTTTGATAACCCATCTTTTGTTTTTTTTGATCCAACAAAATGCCACATCTCATCAAATTCCATTTCCTTGATATCTCCAATCCTTGGTTCTTCTATTTTATCCATCTCGCTTACTATCCAACGATATACTAAAGACGGAGAATGTCCAAATAATCTTCCCAGCATATTAAAAGATGCTTTGCCTATAGAGTATAGAATAACTGATAAAGCTTTCTTTATTGCAGTTGAATGTTTTCTTCGTCTATCTCCTTCAACAAAATTTAATCTGCAATCATTACATCTATATCGTTGAACTCCTCTAGTCATCCCATTTTTTATTACAGATTCACAATTGCAGCTCTTACATCTTATAATAATACTTACTCCTAAAATAAATTATGAGAATATTATATCATAATCTACCTATTTGGCAATACTCTCGAAATAGGAACCGGTTGTAAAATTAATTCTCCTGATTAGCTCCCTTACATTTTATCTGTGTTTTTGCGCCACTACTCTTTTCTTTCAGCCCTCTTGCGATCATTAGGATCTAAGTGTTTTTTGCGCAGCCTTATTGACTTTGGTGTCACTTCGACAAGCTCATCCGCTTCAATATAGGCAATTGCTTGCTCCAGTGTCAAAATTACTGGCGGTACGATGTTAATCGCCTCATCTTTGCCAGAAGCTCTAACATTTGATAGCTGCTTTGCCTTCAGAGGATTAACCTCCAAATCATTGTCACGGCTATGTTCGCCTATTATCATCCCCTGATATACTTGCGTATTTGGTGCAATAAGCATCTTTCCTCGCTCTTGCAAATTCCATAGCGCATAGGCTGCTGCTTCCCCACTGCTGTTGGAAATCATGACACCGTTACGGCGTCCTGGAATAGCACCACGATAAGGACCATATGAGTCGAATACGCGATTCATAATCCCAGTACCGCGCGTTTCTGTTAGGAATTGCCCATGGTATCCGATAAGCCCTCTGGAAGGGCCCAAGAATGTGATACGGGTTTTGCCGCCACCAGAAGGACGCATATCCTGCATTTCGCATTTACGCCCACTTAGAGATTCTACAACAACCCCTACGAATTCATCATCAACATCGACCTGAATTTCTTCAATAGGTTCAGAGCGAGCTCCTGATTCATCGGTTTTAAATAGCACACGCGGTCTGCTGATTGACAATTCAAAACCTTCGCGGCGCATAGTTTCTATGAAGACACCAAGCTGCAGCTCTCCTCTTCCTGCTACTTCAAATGCATCGTGGTCATCGCTTCTAGTAACACGAATAGCCACATTGCTTTCAGTTTCATGGAACAGCCTATCTCCTAGCACGCGAGAAGTAAGTTTTGATCCTTCACGACCTGCTAAAGGAGAGTCATTGATAGAAAATGTAATAGCCAAAGTTGGCGGATCAATTGGCAGAGATGCAAGTGGTACTGTTACTTCGGGCGCACATAATGTATCTGCTACGTTAGCTTTCTCTATTCCAGCAATTGCCACGATATCCCCAGCGCTTGCTGATTCAATCGGTGTGCGTTCCAAACCTCGGAATGCAAGTATCTTGCTAATCCTTCCATTTTCCAGCAGGTTTCCTTCTCTATCAAGTACTTTGATAGGTTGGTTTACTTTTATGGTACCGCTGTGAATTCTGCCTGTCAGGATCCTGCCCAAATATGAATTATATTCACGCGTTGTGACAAGCATAGAAAATGGAGCATTTTCATCCACTGAAGGAGCCTGTACATGGCTTACGATTGTCTCAAATAGAGGAGACAAATCTTCTCTTTCGTCTTTGAGTTCGCGAACGGCCCAGCCAGATCTTCCAGAAGCATAGATAATAGGGAAGTCTAACTGCTCATTATTGGCATCCAGTGCCATAAATAGTTCATATACTTCATCGACTACCTCGGTGGTTCGTTCATCTGGTCTGTCAATTTTATTGATAACGACTATAGGACGGAGACCCAGCTCTAAAGCTTTTGACAGCACAAATTTTGTTTGTGGCATGGTGCCTTCTGAAGCATCCACAAGCAGCACAACACCATCAACCATTGTAAGGATACGCTCAACCTCACCGCCGAAATCGGCGTGCCCTGGGGTATCTACGATATTGATACGAATATCATTCCAAATGATAGAGGTACATTTAGCAAGTATCGTAATACCGCGTTCACGTTCTTGGTCGTTAGAATCCATTGCGCGTTCAGCAACGGCTTGATTCTCGCGGAAAGTGCCGCTCTGCTTTAGCATATTATCCACAAGCGTGGTTTTGCCATGATCCACGTGGGCAATGATCGCAATATTGCGCATCTTAGACATAAACATTATCCTTTAATAAAATTAAAAGCATTATACACAAAATATAAGGAAATAGCTAGCCTTCTTCCCATACCAATATTTGCTCTCATAATTTACCTTTTCATATCTCTCAATAATTGTTAAATCATATTCTTTATCGGTTAATATGTTTTAAAGAAAAATCAAGCTACCTTTTCTTTAAACA
>JAYUHP010000177.1:0-3253 GCA_043766875.1 Rickettsiaceae bacterium | reverse complement strand
GTAGCAGCAGTCTAGCTCCTGGCGGCGGAGGGGGAGATTCTCCAGCTAATGCTCCTGTGGGAGGTAGTGCTGGTGAATCCGGAGGAGATAATCCACCGCCACTTCCACCCCCAAGAGCTGGTGCTATTCCTCTAGGAGGAGCTCCTACTGGAGGTGCAAGCGATGGTATATATGAGCAGATTGGTGGCAGTGGAAGTCCAGCTGCGCCGCCTGTTGGAGGAGCTAGCAACCCTACATATGGTCAAGTTGATAATAGTGGAAGTCCAGCTGTACCGCCTACAAGAAGCACTCCTGGTGGGGTGAGCAATCCTACATATGGCGAAGCAGGTCCTGATGCGCAACCTGCAGGGGATGATAACAACCCAACCTATGCTCCAGCTGATGGTGGTGGTAAGGCTGTGCCGCCTCCTAGAGCTGGGCCTGATGGATCTCCTACCGGAGGTGCAAGCAACCCAACCTATGGAACTGGCAATAGTGAGGGTAACAAAGATGATTAGGATATTATTCTGCGTATTGCTGCTTATAAAATCTGTAACCAATGCTCATGCTAGTTTTGGCTCATCATGTGTACCTGTTGCAATCACTGGGGATGCTGTGTATTTAACAAATTACACAGCATATGGATATTTAGTGCAGTTCATAGATTCCAACATTTATGTTCCTAATGGTAGTTGCAATGATAACCTTCCACATATTGTGGTATGTATTCAAAATGGCAATACAGCAGCAGGGTCACCTCCATGTGATCTCGTAACATTTTTACCCGATGGTAGAGGGCAAGCTCTGCAGAATATTTCTACAAATCCTCTGCTCTCGCAGAATGTAATATTGCATAATATAGAATTGCGAGCTCAGTATATAGGTCAAAATATATGCTTAACTATGCCTACATCATACGGATATACTCCTTTGGTCTGCAAGGCATTGTCTCCAGCTGTTATTCCACCAGCTCCTCAGGATGGAATAACTTGCCAATCTGTTGTACAAAGATGCTCATCATCAACTGCAAGCCAATCTACGTTCAATTTTTCTGGCAGAGCAATGGAATGCTTAAGCGAGACATTACAAGGGTTGTTCTATCCACAGCCACCATGCACTTCAGATCCCAGACTAAATATAACATGGTTAAATAGTTTTGCCGTTTTTCAACAGGCTCTTGCAACAACAGTGCGTGCGTTGCTAATGATGTATGTAATAGGTTTTGGTATAAGCATCGCACTTCATACTGCGAGTCTAAATCTTGAAACTATTATATCATTTCTTATGAAGGCAATTTTAGTTTGTTATTTTGCTGTAGGGTTAGGTCCCGCCTATTTTAGCAATGGTCAAAAAACAGTTCATACTGGTATGTTAGAGTGGGGATTGCCTATCTTTACCCAGCTTACTAATGATTTAGCGACGATTGTATTCGCTGCTGGTGGCGCTCATGGATTATGCGATTTTGATACAACAAAATATCCTCAAGGAAAAGGTTACTATGCATTGTGGGATAAAATTGACTGCAAATTAGGCGCATACTTAATGTCCAAAAAAATATATAATATTGGTATAGCTCGAGGAAATTTTACTGAAGTAACAGGATTGCCAGCAGAAAATGATACTACATTACCCATGCCATCAGCATTGACTGGTTATAATAGTATAAATGATGCAGCTAGTGCTAGTGAGGTTACAGGTCAGATGGGCTTATTTTTTGTACTGTTCCATTTTTTACTTGGTGGCTATATTATCATAGTATTTTGTTTGCTATCTTTTTTGATTATTTTTCTCACACTAATTTTAGGTTTTATTAGTCTCTATAATGTTGCATTCCTTACTTTAAATGTGCTGATTTATATATCGCCTATCTTTATTCCAATGGTGCTTTTTGCGAGGACTAAAAGTTATTTTGATGCATGGCTCAGAGTAACATTATCCTGCGCACTGCAGCCTATGGTGATGGCAGGATTTATAGCTATTGTTATGACGCTGTATGATGATGTAATATTTCAAGATTGTGTCTTTCGCTTACATGAATATACGGATGGTAGGCGTTACCTCAGCACCTTTGAGCTGAGACTTCCTGCTGATTTGGCTGCTCAGAACTTATGCATGGGGTCTCCAGGATATTTGTTGATAAATTATATGCTAGGTGCAGGGTGGAAAGAAGTTGGATTGCTAATTGTTAGTGTTACAATCATCAAGGATACTTTGAGCATCATGGCTGGCTCAGTAATGCTGCTTATTTTTTCAGGTATATTTTACTACTTTTTAGATTCCATTTATACTTTTGCTGCTGAGGTTACTAGTGGTACAAGTATGGCGAGCGTATTGCTTAATATGAAAGATATGGCGAAATTTATGCAAGATAAGATGGAAGCTGCTGCAGAAATGGCAGTTAAGAAAACTATGGGAAAATCAGCTGGAAGTGACAAAAAATCAGACAAGGGCGGTGGTGGCGAGGGCGGTCCGAAAGCTGGAGGCGGCGAGAGCGATCCGAAAGATGAAGGTGGTGAGGAGAGAGGTCCGAAAGCAGAGAATTCATAGAGTGGTAAATTTGGTTATAATATTAAAAATGCTTAAGTTAAGGACAAAAAAATGAGTGGCAGCAATACTACAGGTAATATAATCAAGAATATCATCAGCGCTCTAGTCGCCATGGAGAGCGTTATTGTTATTATAGGTATTGCCATTGCCCTTATAAGTGTTATGACTGGGCTAGATAAGGTATGTTATTTACGCTACAATTTTGACGTAGGAGCTACCAGTTATAGTTTACAGAACACAGTGCAAGTTAATGCAACTGGAAATTATAGCTCTATCTCCACTACAGTTAATGATAGACCTTCCTTCGTACCTAACCCTAATACATACGGTCAGTGGGTACAGTCAAACGTACCAGTGCAGAGCGGGAAGCCGCTTAAATTGTCTATTTCAGGTTGGGTAAGCTTGTGTAGATCATATTTGCCACAATATAACTTGCAGTCTGATTCTAATTTGAATTCAGCTGGTAATCTTATTCCTATACCACGTTTGGAAGAAAATACTCCTCCTGCAATGCTATTTTTTGATGCTAGAAATCCTGGGTGGAGTAACGTAGCAGAAGTATATGTTGGAGATGCTATTGAAGTAATATTGAATGATAATGTCAACGCACAAAATACTACTAATTCTAGTACTGTTGTCTATACAGACAGTATTACAAATGTTCCAACTACAGCCAACTGTGCTCAAGGTAGGACTCAATATTCCCCATTGTGCGGAAGATGGAGCA
>JAYUHP010000176.1:0-3273 GCA_043766875.1 Rickettsiaceae bacterium | reverse complement strand
AAAATATGTGACTATGGGTATATGATCAGTTAGCAATAGGAAATGGTATAAGATCTGGAACACTCAATGTCAAATATAGCACTAGAGCAGGAGCCTGTCCTGTTGATATAGAATATCTGACTGAACAGTTAAATGTAACTCTTGTCTTTGCAGATGAAGCAAATCCTGTTGAGGCTGCAGGAGATCTCGCAGCAGAAACATTCTAATAATAAGCATTCGAGGTGCTTAAGAAGTCTCATTACACATCTTAAGCACCTTTTCTTTTACCATCTTTTCAGCTACAGAATTATCCTCCGGATTAGCACGAAGTCCATCAAGAACATTGGCTATTAGATTCGCAACCTGAGTGAGATCAGCCTCTTTAAAGCCTTTTGTAGTGCAGGCTGGAGTACCTAGTCTTATGCCAGAGGTAATGAATGGCGACGACGTATCAAATGGCACGGCATTTTTATTACAGGTAATCCCGGCCCTATCCAAAGAATTCGCAGCATCTTTCCCGGTAAGCCCATTTTGGCGCAAATCGACTAGAGTCATATGATTATCAGTGCCATTGGTCAGCGAATGATACCCCCTCCCCTCCAGACCTTTTACAAGGGCTTTTGCATTTAAAATCACCTGGTTGATATAGGTCTTAAATTCTGGCCTGAGGGCCTCGCCAAACGCTACAGCCTTTGCAGCTATTATATGCATAAGCGGTCCACCCTGCAGACCTGGGAATACAGCAAAATTTATCTTCTTCGCTATTTCAGAATCGTTTGTCATGATAATCCCACCACGCGGACCACGGAGCGTCTTGTGAGTGGTCGATGTAACCACATCAGCATAATCCATCGGGCTCATGTGATGCTTTGTTGCAACCAGCCCTGCTATATGGGCGATATCCGCCATAAGATAGGCACCAACCTTATCCGCAATTGCTCTGAATTTGGCAAAATCCAAGCCCCTAGGATAGGCCGAATATCCCGCGATAATCATCTTAGGCTTGGTACGCATTGCGACCGACTCAAGCTCGTCATAATCAATCAGAAATGTATCCTTATTCACTGTATAATGCTCTGGCTTAAACCAGCGCCCTGAAATATTCGGCGTTGCTCCATGAGTCAAATGCCCCCCTGCGTCCAAAGACATGCCAAGTATCACATCACCAGGCTGAAGCAGAGCCAAATAAGCTGCCTGATTTGCCTGCGAGCCAGAATGTGGCTGTACATTAGCATATTCGCACGAGAATAGCTGCTTTAGCCTATCTATTGCCAAATCCTCAACCTGATCCACATATTCGCAGCCGTTATAATAGCGCTTGCCCGAATAGCCTTCCGCGTATTTATTGGTGAGCACTGACCCTTGAGCTTCTAGCACCGCTGGGCTCACAAAATTCTCCGAGGCGATAAGCTCAATCCACTCATCCTGTCTTTTTTGCTCACGCTTTATTGCGTCAAATATTGCCTTGTCTTGTTGTTCTAATATTGTCATTTATACCTTCCTTTTGAGAAAATTTGCAGCAAATTCCAGTCCTTGTATATCTATCGAATGAGTTAAATTTGGAACCACTAGACTGCTAACATTACAGCCCGCCGCAGTCAATTGTTCTACGCCTGTAGTCATTGAGCTACAAGGCACGACATCATCCGCAGCGCCATGTACCAAACAGATCGGGGTCTTAGTATTTTTCACCTCATTTGGCAAAAAGACCCAGCCGGAAAAACTTATTACAGCTTTGTAAGAAGCGTCCGAAGAAAGCGCAAGATAGGATATCATGCTTGCCCCTTGTGAAAAGCCTAGCAGGATAACATCGGCTTCCGTAAGTCCTAGCTCTTTCGCCTTATCCTTTATCATCTTCCTGACCTGTGGCGCCTTTGCTGCAAGCTGTTTATTTATAAACTCAGGCGAACGCTCAAGAAGGCTGAACCATTGATAGCCATATACCCCAAGCTCGCAAGTCTCTAACCCATCGGGTGAGAAAAAATGCGTATCCGGCAACAGCGGCGCAAAATAAGGAGCCAAGCTCAGCAAATCATCCCCATTCGACCCATATCCATGTAGCATTACCATTAATGTTTCTTTAGCCATTTTATTTTCTCCTATAATTTGTTGCAATTTTACAATGTCAAATTGAAAACATGCGGTCGCGCGCGCGATGTTTCGAAAACAAGTTTTATTGTCACCCCGGGCGAAGACCGGGGATAACGGTAATTAGAAACATCATACTACCTTAAAAAATCTCATTAAGGGGTTATTGCACAATATTTTCATTATAATAATCACAATATTTACTCACCCGGCATTCCTCACATAATGGCTTCCTGGCCTTACATATATACCTTCCATGCAAAACCAGCCAATGATGTGCATTATATAGATATTTTTCTGGAATATTTCTAACCAGCTCATGCTCCATTTTCTCAGGCGCATCAGCATAAGCTATCCCAAGTCTATTTGCCACACGAAATACATGAGTATCTACCGGCATAACTGCCTTGCCGAAAGCTGCTCCCATCACCACATTTGCAGTCTTACGACCAACTCCTGGAAGCTTTACAAGCTCATCCAGAGACTGTGGGATTTGCCCATTATATTCACGAGCTAGAATTTCGCATAGCTCTATGATGCGCTTTGCCTTTGTTGGATAAAAATTTATCGTTTTTATATATTGCTTTAAGCCTTCCAAACCTAAATCTAATATCTTCTTAGGGCTGTCATATTTTGCAAATAGCGCTTTAGTTGCCAAATTCACGCCCTTATCAGTTGCCTGTGCGGATAAAAGCACGGCTAGCAGCAATGTAAAATTATTGACGTAGACAAGTTCTGTCTTAGGATGTGGGTTGATTTCTGAGAATGTGGTAAAAATTCCTTCAATTTTTGACTTTAACATGCTATACCATACCAGATAATTATTCAAATAAATTTATGACATCAGACACACATTCTTTTATAGACGAGTTGGTAAAAAATAACAATGTTGTGCTTTTCATGAAAGGCACAAGCGATTTCCCTATGTGCGGCTTCTCATCTGCTGTTGTGCAGATATTGCAGAAACTGGACATTCCATTCAAGGATGTCAATGTCATGGAGAATATGGACATACGCCAAGCTATCAAAGATTATAGCGACTGGCCAACTATTCCTCAGCTTTACATCAAAGGCGAATTTATTGGCGGCTGCGATATAGTCAAAGAGTTATATGCAAATGGGGAGCTGGCGAAGTTATACCAAGTCGCAAATTAATCCTACGTTGTCACTGCGTGGCTCACCTATTAGAATAGGCGTCGCCACTTG
>JAYUHP010000175.1:0-3310 GCA_043766875.1 Rickettsiaceae bacterium | reverse complement strand
AAGATAGAATCTGGTTATATCATAGGGGCAGATACAGTAGCTGCTGTTGGTAGGAGAATTTTGCCAAAAGCATTGGATGATGAGATGGTAAGAGATTGCCTAAAGCTTCTTTCAGGCAAAAGGCACAGGCTTTATACTGGTGTGACGATAATCAAAAAGCTTGAGGGACAGGTTACAGAAAGGCATAGGCTGGTACAAACTGTGGTAAAATTCAAGCGCTTTACGAATGAGGAAATAGAGTTATATATCCGTTCAGGTGAGGGTTTGAATAAGGCTGGAGGCTATGCGATACAAGGTTTAGCGCAAGGGTTTGTGGAATATATTGGCGGCTCTTTTTCAAATATTGTGGGACTGCCTTTATTTGAGGTGAGAAATATGCTAGTATCCTTAGGATATAAATTCTAATATCGCGTCATCCCGGAATTTTATCTAAAGAAAAATATCCGGGAACCATAACCTTAGCATTTGAGGTAGTCCTCATCTGAATGTGGCTATGGATCACGGATAATTGCTACGCAATTTCCGGGATGACGATAAATATAAATTCTAATAGGTAATTATGGCAGGACATTCAAAATTTAAAAATATTCAACATCGTAAAGGGGCTCAGGACAAAAAACGGGCGAAATTATTTACGAAGCTGGTTAGAGATATTATCTCTGCAGCAAAAAGCGGCATGCTGGACATGAACAGCAATCCAAGGCTTCGTGGCGCTATTATTGCAGCTCGTGCTCAAAATCTTCCTAAGGAGCGTATTGACAGGGCTATAAGCCAAGCGGATTCTACTGATAATGATGCCTATGTTGAAATGAGATATGAGGGCTTTGCGCCAGGTGGCATAGCGATTATCGTTGAGGCTTCAACAGATAACAAAAACAGAACGGCTTCTGAAGTGCGTTCAGCCTTTTCCAAATATGGTGGAAATTTAGGCGAAACTGGCAGTGTGAATTTCATGTTTGACCATGTTGGAATCATAGAATATCCAGCCTCTGTTGCCTCTAGTGAAGCTATGCTTGAATCAGCCATTGAAGCGGGAGCTAATGATGTTGAATCTGATGAACATACTCACACAGTTTATACAGATGTAACGTCCTTTTCCGATGTGCTTGAATTCATGACAAATAAATACGGCAATGCTGAAGAAGCCCATATAGGCTGGAAACCGCAGAATCTGCTTATGGTAGATGAGAAGGATAGAGCCGAGAAGTTGCTCAAACTTATAGACGCTTTGGAAGAGAGCGATGATGTGCAGCAAGTTTTTGGCAATTATGAATTTTCAGATGAAGTTATGAAGGCATTAGAGGGATAATGGATACGCAGATCGTTATTATGGCAGCAGGCCGTGGCAAAAGAATGGAATCCGATTTGCCTAAGGCTATGCATAAAATAGGCGATAAGACGATGCTTGAGATGATAATGGACAACTCAATGGCAGTAACTAGCGATATAGTGCTAATCTATTCTGATATTCTTGCTCCATATATTAATGGCCTTAACTGCAAGAAAGCCTTGCAGGAAGAGCCTTTAGGCACAGGGCATGCTGTGGCTTGCGCATTGTCTCAAATAGATAAAAATAAAATAGTTATAGTTCTCTGTGGAGATAACCCATTTATAGGGCCTGATATAATGGAGAATATGCTCTCCGATTTTGATCATGATATTCTCATAATGGCCTTTAATAGGGCTAATCCTAGGGGTTATGGTAGGATTATCCTGGATGATAAAGGATATGTTGAGAAAATAATAGAATGTAAACAGACTAATGATGAGCAGCAAAAAATTAGTCTTTGCAATTCTGGCATTATGATTTTCGCGCCTGGGGTTCTGCATAAGATGCTTCCAGAACTGATGAATGATGACAAATCTGGGGAATATTACCTGACTAATCTTGTGGGTCTAGCATATGATGCAGGGCTTAAAACTGGCTATTTTCTCACATCAAATGAAACTGTAATCGGAGTTAATACCAAAGAAGAGTTGGCTATGGCTAATGAGTATTACGAAAAATCCATAATATATTGACATCATTTCTTGGATATAATATCATACAATCTCGGAGGTGACCTCCGAGATTGTATGAGAAATATTATTATGTCTAATAAAATCAAACGAGAAATTTATTTAGATGAGATTGCAACTTTATTCTTAAGTCATCCCATTGTAGCGCTTTTAGGGCCGCGTCAGTCAGGTAAAACCACTCTTGCAAAGCAATATTCCAAGGCTTTTAATGGCCAAGTTCATTATTTTGATCTAGAAGATCCAGCAAGTGTTGAAGCACTGATCAATGCCAAAACAACATTATATGACCTAGAGGGCTTGATAGTAATAGATGAGGTTCAGCGTTCTCCTAATTTATTTCCAGTCCTGAGATTTATAATAGATGAAAGGAGGGAATTTCAAAAATATTTGATTTTAGGTAGCGCATCACGTGATTTGGTGAAGCAATCCTCAGAGACCTTGGCTGGGCGTATTGCATATCAAGAAGTTGCTCCTTTCTCCCTACAAGAAGTGCCGGACCATAAGAAGCTTTTCTTAAGGGGTGGGTTCCCAAATGCATATCTTGCGGAAAGTGATAAGACGGCATTTTTATGGCTAGAAAATTATATCAGGACTTTTTTGGAAAGGGATATTCCATCCTTAGGTATTACAATTCCTCCAATAGCATTAAGACGTTTTTGGATGATGCTTTCTCATTATCATGGCAATATCTTCAACGCTTCAGAAATTTCAAGATCGCTTGGTATATCTGATAAGACGGTGAAAAACTATCTGGATATATTAACAGGAACTTTTATGGTAAGGCAGCTTTTGCCTTGGCATGAAAATATATCTAAGAGGCAGGTGAAGAGTCCTAAAATTTACATTCGCAACAGTGGAATCTTGCATTGTTTATTCGATATAAACAGTTATGACCGGCTTCTCATGAATCCTAAAATAGGTGCTTCATGGGAAGGCTTCGCATTGGAGCAGGTAATAAGCCATTTTGATGCGACTAATTTTTATTTCTGGGGTGTAAATGCAGAATACGAATTAGACCTGCTAATATTTCATGAGGGCAAGAAAATAGGCTTTGAGTTTAAATATAGTGATGCTCCAAAAATGACTAAATCAATCAATGGGTCTTTAGAATTATTAAATTTAGATGAACTCAACATAATATATCCTGGGGATAAGCAATATAGTCTTTCTGATAAAGTGACTGTTATACCATTGAAGAATATTTGTCATCCTAATCGTGATTGAAGAATTTCTAATTTACAAATTCTATATGATGTGTATTATGACTACTTGAAGAAAATTGGTCTTTGTG
>JAYUHP010000174.1:0-8750 GCA_043766875.1 Rickettsiaceae bacterium | reverse complement strand
TTCCGGCACGACACCTTTATATGGAGCATGTTCTTCAATCTGGGTAAATACCACGTTTGAGAGTATGGTCTTATCGCTCCTCACTATCGCAATGCCAGTATCATCGCAGCTAGATTCAATTCCTAAGATTATTTTGGCCATTTTACTGCACTCCGGGTTGACAAAATGGGTTGCTGCGTGGCATTATATCATCCTTATAAAATATAGGAAACAGATGTCTTTTTCTCTCGCACCATTTTTGAGTGGTATTGGAACCGGTTTTGGCTTGATTATAGCGATTGGTGCCCAGAATGCTTATGTTTTGAAGCAGGGAATATTGCATAATCATACCTTTACCATAGCGCTGGTTTGTTCCATCATTGATGCAACTCTCATTTGCGCAGGCGTTAGTGGACTTGGAACTTTTATAGCCTCTAATGTGATATTGCTGAATATAGCACGATATGGTGGTACCGCATTCTTGGGCTATTATGGGCTCAGATCTTTTATTGCGGCCTTTAACACCTCCGGCTTAGATCTAGACTCATCTAAAGCCCGTCCCAGCCTTAAAACGGTTGTGCTAACCGTGCTTGCCGTAAGTTTGCTCAACCCACATATGTATCTGGATACTTGCGTTTTGATCGGTAGCATAGGAGCTCAATTTCCAGCCCAAGAGAGGTCGTCATTTACTGGGGGAGCTATTCTAGCATCCTTTGTTTGGTTTTTCTCCCTAAGCTATGGAGCCCGCTATCTTGTGCCTCTGTTCAAGCGTCCTATAGCTTGGAAGATCCTGGACTGCATCATTGGTCTTGTTATGTGGTCTATAGCTGGGTATCTAATGCTTGGTATGTAATATCATTGCGAGAAACGAGGGCAGAGCATTTGCGGCGCCCTGGTTCGAAGCAATCCAGTCGAATAACTATTGCACAGCAATTCTAAAGTAAACTTAGTGTTGCTACGCAACAAGTATATGACTGGGTTGCTTCAAAGCTTGAATCCGCAAATGCTCTATCCAAGCTTTTCGTAATGACGGCATAGTAGGTACCATATCACGATTTATAAATCTCGTCTGTCCGGGATAATAAAAAAACCGGGGCTTTGACCCCGGTCTAATTTTTAGTACTGGAAATATAATTCTTACTGAAGAACGCTTACAGCACGACGGTTTTTAGCCCATACTTCTTCACCTGTACCAATAACAGCTGGTCTTTCTTTACCATATGAAATTGTTTCAAGTCTATCAGCATGAACACCATGTGCTTCAAGTGCTTTCTTAGCTGCCTCAGCTCTTCTTTCGCCAAGTGCTAAGTTGTACTCTCTTGTACCTCTTTCATCACAATGACCTTGTACTGAAACACGGATGTGAGGATGCTTCTTCAACCATTCAGCTTGATGATGCAAGGTTGTTCTAGCTTCTTTAGTGATATCGCTTCTGTCATATGCGAAGTGAACTCTATCACCAGCTGTTTTTTCGAAATCTGCAACAAGAGCTGAGTCTACGCCTGACATCATCCCTCTTTTACCGCTGCAACCTGCAAGTAGAACAACAGCACAGAAAGCTACTGCTAATTTTTTGAACATAATAATACTCCATTAAATTTTAGTTTATGTGAAAGTCAGTCTAATGCATGTAGAAAATTTTTGCAATAGCTAAGGCCATGATCATATGGGGTAATTGTTTATATTATGTAATAATACCACTAAAAACAGTGGTATTATTATCGCACACCCATTATCTTAGAGCTGCGCCCATCTTCTGAGCTGCTGTTGCTATAATATTTTTCTGTACTTGAGTCAGCTCTTCTTCCGATAAAGTCCTGTCATTAGCCTGCACAATCACCCTAATGGCTACTGACTTCTTACCATCTGGTATTTTATCTCCAATATATAAGTCAAAAATCTCCACATTTCTTATCAGGTCCTTGTCCACAGATTCTATGTGCTGGGCAAGATCTCCAGCTGGAATATCCTTATCAAGCATAAATGCAAAATCCCTGCTTACTGGCTGATAGTTACAGGCTATAAAATTATCCCTACGGCCATACTTCAAGCGCTGCTGCGGTATTGCTGAGATATTGATCTCGAGTGCTACCACGCGTTTTTCTATCTTATATTTCTTGAGTATTAGTGGATGGATTTCGCCGAAATAGCCTATGATATTCTTGCCTAAAACAATCCCCGTCGATCTTGTGGGATGAAAATAGCTGGGTAAATTATCAGTTACCAATTTTGTTTTGTCTAGAGGTAACCCGAGCTCATTCATTACCGACTCAACATCAGCCTTAATATCGAATATATCAGCTTCCCTAAAGCCTGAATGTAGGTTTGCATCGATATTGCCAAATCTTATGGCTGAGACGCAAAGCTTTTCATCTTCGAGGTTGGTTCCTAAAAATATTGGCCCCACTTCAAAGAACGCCCCATCGCCAATTGATCTTGCTATATTTTTTTCTACTGCTTCAAGTAAGTTTGGTAATATGCTAGGACGCATATAGTCAAGCTCGCTGCTGATAGGGTTGCGCAAACGTAGCTCTTCTTTGATTTCAGAGAAATGGCAGGCATTTTTGGAATTCATGAATGACCATGTAATCAGTTCGTCAAAGCCATTACCTGCCATAACTCTGCGAGCAATATTTGCTTTGCTGACGCTTACAGGAGCTAGTCTGAATTTCAATGTGCTTGAAATTTGTACCTCAGGGATTTTGTCAAACCCATAGATACGCACTATTTCCTCAATTAAATCTTCCTTTATGGCAATATCATGTCGCCATGATGGGACGGTTGCTGTCAAGCTGCTTCCGCTATAACTGACGCGGAAGCCCAATTTCTCAAGAATTTGGCCAGAGTCTTTGATAGATATGTTAACTCC
This sequence comes from Rickettsiaceae bacterium, assembly GCA_043766875.1. Taxonomy (GTDB): domain Bacteria; phylum Pseudomonadota; class Alphaproteobacteria; order Rickettsiales; family Rickettsiaceae; genus JAYUHP01. The sequence continues at coordinate 5,902 of JAYUHP010000174.1, read as the reverse complement.
AGTAGCTTTAACTATAGTGGATTCATCTATGAATACTGATTTTACAGGTGCCTCTACTGATCCAGCCAAGACAATATTACTTACTTCTCCACCGCAAATATCTAGAATTATTTTTGCAGCCATTTGCATCGAAGGCAGGAGGATCGCCGGGTCTGTTAATCTTTCTAAGCGGAATCTAGCATCCGTCTCTATTCCAAGCTTGCGGCCTGAAAGAGCGAGCAAATCCTTGTCAAAAATCGCAGCTTCTAGGACTATTGACTTAGTATCATTACTGCAGGCACTGATTTTTCCTCCAATAATTCCGGCTAAAGATTGGACGGCTGAATCATCTCTAATAACAAGATCTTCTTCCGACAGCTTGTAATTTTTATCTGAGAGAGCGTCAAATTGCTCATTTTTCTTTGCTCTATTTACCTGTAAATTGCCAGATAATTTATCCCTATCATAAGCATGCATTGGTCTTCCAAAGCTATAACAGATATAGTTTGTGACATCTACTATGGCAGAAATTGGAGTTAGGCCAATATTTTCCAGCCTATGCTTAAGCCATTCTGGGCTTTTACCATTTGTGAGACCCCTTATTTCGCAGAAGGCAAAAGCCGGGCAGTCTTTTGTAGATTCAAGAGTAACTTTGGTATCTATAGGGAAGGATGTTTTTACTTCAGGCCAAGCTACGGCCCTAAGCTCGCCAAGACCTGCTGCTGCTAAATCACGAGCGATCCCGTATACTCCAAGGCAATCACCTCTATTTGGTGTGACGGAAACTTCAATAGCCGGGTCATCAAGTCCACAATATTTTATGAAAGAATCACCTACTATAGCTTCATTGGGAAGTTCTATGATGCCTTCAGATCCACATTTCAGGAATAGCTCTTCGCTTGAGCAAAGCATACCATTGCTTTCGACATCCCTAATCTTGGCCTGCTTGATTGTGAATTTGCCATTGGGAATAGTTACCCCGATTGGCGCCAGGACTACTTTTATACCGTGTCTAGCATTTGGCGCTCCACAAACAATCTGTAGATTGCCAGCTTTGGTAGCTACAGTACAAACTCTGAGCTTATCCGCATTTGGGTGAGGGATGGCCTCAATTATTTCGGCAACTTCAAAGACCTTAAGCTCCGCAGAGCGATCCATGATTTCTTCTACCTCTAAACCTATTTTTGAGAGGGTTGTAGAGATTACTTCGAGTTCATTTTCTGTTTTTATAGATGGATCTATTTCCAGAAATTCTTTGAGCCATGATAAGGTAAATTTCATTTTGTTAGCCCCCAAAGTCTTCCCGGAATGTCGAGGGCAGAAAAATTATAATGATTTATCCAACGGAAGTCTCCTTCAAAACATTGGCGTAAATCATTGATGCCGTATTTCAGCATTGCAAATCTTTCTATACCAAGGCCGAAAGCAAATCCATTATAGATCTCAGGATCAACATCCACATTCCTTAGTACATTTGGATGGATCATTCCGCATCCAAGAATCTCAAGCCATCTGTTATTATTTGACATCTTAATATCCACTTCGAAGGAAGGCTCAGTGAATGGAAAAAAACTTGAACGGAAGCGGAATTCTATATTGGGATCTTCAAAGAATTGCTTTACAGACTCCGTGATAATAAACTTTAAATGCCCGAGGTGAGTGGTTTCATCAACCAAAAGCCCTTCCATCTGGTGGAACATAGGGGTATGGGTCGTATCAGAGTCGCATCTGTAGGTTCTTCCAGGTGCAATGAACCTAAATGGTGGCTTTCCAGATTTCATGGTGCGTATTTGAATTGGAGAAGTTTGAGTTCTTAGTAGCAAATTTCCATTCAAATAGAAGGTATCATGCATCTGCCTTGCAGGATGATTTTCCGCGATGTTGAGTGCAGTAAAATTATGCCAATCATCTTCAATACTCGGACCTTCTTTAACCTCAAAGCCAAATGAAGCAAAAATTTCTGCAAGCTCCATTGTTGCCTTGCTTACAGGGTGTATGCTTCCAGCTTTGCGACTTCTTGAAGGCAGCGTAAGATCAAGCTTTTCTCTGGCAAGACGTTCGTTGATCGATGTGAGCTCCAGCTCTTCTTTGCGCTTTGAGAGCAGTTCAGCAATCTCGTCCTTGGCTATATTGATCGTACGGCCGTATTCCTTTTTATCTGCTTCACTCATTCCTCCAAGCTTACGCATTTCTAGCGTGATAAGTCCGCTTTTGCCCAAATATTCAATGCGAAGCTCTTCAAGGCTAGCTAAACCAGCAGCAGCAGTAATTTGTGCTTTTGCTTTGTCCAATAAACTAGTTATCACCCGAATACCTCTTGTCTCTGCCCATTCTACTAATTTCTGAGTCGCTATTAGTTACATCAGCAATTTTATTTTTAGAAACCAGGGCATGTATTTTAGAATCATTTATCATTTTTGAGAAGAATGTGTCTAGTGGGAGCTCAGAGTGGTGATCGTAGAGCTCCAGTAGCTTCTCAGCGGATTTTGAATTGATGATATAGGCATGGGTTCCCCATATATTGTTGCGGCTATGAACTTTCAGCAAAGTCTTATTGACGGTTTTCCAATCTTTGAACCATATGTTTTTGACCTTATCATGCATCAAAACATCTAAATACACCACATCCCACATCCGAGGTAAAGCCATGAAAATATCCTTGATATTCTTGTCGAAATTATCATGAAAGAGCACATCATCTTCGAATATTATAGCGATTTGATCTTCCTCGGCTATTTTCTTCCAAAGCTTCCTTGCGCTGCAAGATAGGCCAAGCTCTCCTGCAGTCAATAAATGTCTGTATTTTCCGGTAGTGTCATACATAAAATCTGGCTCTGTATTTGTATCTCCATTACAGTAAATATTGTATGAATGGCTTTTAACGATTTTTTGAGTTTCGTCTTTAAGCTCTTGTCCAGTCATTATCTCATTAGTATATTTGTCAACCAGCGCCACATTATACCCATCTATAGCCTCAAGCCTTTCAAGCTGAATTCCGTATTTCTCAGCTTGGAGAGAAACGTCTTTTAATTTTTCAGGTTTTCTGTCCAAATTTATGACATAAAATTTCTTTGGCGCAGAGTTATTTGCATGCACTGCTCTGAAGCTACTGAAACCTATGAACTCATAGATTCCTAATAGGAATACCATGGTTGACACTGTTAATATTTTTAAATATCTCATAATTTATAACACTAGAACGGCATTTTAAAACCTGGCGGAAGGCTTAAGCCCCCAAGAGCCCCTGACATGGAGTCCTGTGAGGCGGCATCAGCCTTTGCTTTAGCATCGTTATAAGCTGCTACGATTAAATCCTCTAACAGCTCTTTTTCCTCAGGGTTTATAACTGATGGGTCTATCGATATGGATTTTAGATCGCCACGCCCTGTGACTTTCATAGTTACCATATTGCCACCAGCTTTACCTTCATATTCCGCAGCATCCAAAGATGCCTGCATCTCTTGCATTTTGCCCTGCATTGCCTGGGCTTGCTTTAAAAATTGATTAAAATTTACCATATGTTTACTCTTATAAAATTTTTACCGATGTCATCCCCGCGTGCCAGTACTAAAAACGCCGTCATCCCGGAATTTTTCGAAGAAAAATATCCGGGAACCATAACCTTAGCATTCGAGGTAACTCTCAGCCGTTGTGGTTATGGATCCCGGATAATTGCTACGCAATTTCCAGGATGACGATAAGTTGGATTCCTCACCTAAAGCGGGAATGACACTGTTTGTTGAATGACATCGCACATACTATCATTTTGCCACCATAATGTCACATAAAAAAAGCCCAGAGAAATATCTGGGCTTTTGGATCCCGGCCTTCGCCGGGATGACGTGGGTTGACGACGTTTCTTAGAACGAAGCCTGTAGACCTAGGATAAATACGGCTCCTTTGAATTTTGTCTTAGGAGCTGCGCTGTTATATACAGCAGGGAGGCCTGACTTCCCTTTGAATATTGCAACTTCTGCATAAGGCATAAGGCCTGGTGCAAGCTTATAATCTGTGCCTAGTACATACATATCCATAGTGTTTTTATACTGATTGGCTTTAGAATAGGTTAAGCTAACTCCAACTGGACCTTGTGTGTATACAGCACCTGCGGTGTAATAACGAGTTTTACGATCTTTGCCATATACTTCAGCAGAAGTCATGCTTTTGCTCATATCAGAATATGAACCAACTAAAGAGTAATTACCAGATGTGAAGATTGCACCAACGTTATAAGTCTTAAGCTTAGCTAGTTTGTAGTTGGTTACTACAGGTGCAGCTGGTGCTGGAACAGTTGTATCAGTTTTTACACCTTTATTAGCAGGAGTGCCATATTCACCGGTAACAGCAAGTTTCATGCTAGTATTTTCAGTAAACTCATGGTCGAATGTTGCGCCTAGAGAAATGGCATCCTTAATAGGTTTTTTCTCTGCATAAGAAAGAGCACCAACAGTATAAGTAGTAGCTGTATTGTATCTATCGCTAGCATCTTTTAAAGACCCGCGTCCCAAGTTGCCCGTATCAGGTACGTAAGATACACCAAATTGAATTCCGCTGAATTTAGGCGTGTAGTAAGTAATTTTTCTTGAACCATCACCATTTGTTTGATCCAAATTATCTATGAAATAGCTTGGAAATATAGGAGCTGTAACGCCTACATCTGCATTGTTATGTGGGACGTCCATGATGGCATAATTACTGCTATCATCACCAGTTGCTCTCGCGATTGTGAAAGCCGTAATGCGCATCTTAGCGCCAGCATCGAAGTTAGCACCTAACTCTAATTTACCCATATCTGACTCCATGAAAACATGTGAGCGTTCATAAGCAGGTGAACCTGTTTGCCTTGTATTAGTGAACAAGCTTAGTTGAGCACCATATTTCATCATTTCATTTTCAGCTTCAGCCCTAACACCGAAAAATGCCTTGCTATCTAAGCCGATGTTTTTACGATTTGTAGAAACTTTCTTTTGCTCTTCTGCAAGACCCGATTGCTTACGTGCTCCACCTTGGAAGTCGAATCTGCCTTGGAATTTTACATCCATATCTTCAGCGAAAGCGCTGCTTGCAACGAGTATAGTAGTTGCGAATAAAGCTAATTTTTTCATTTTATATACCTATTTTATTAATAGATTTAATAGTTAATTCGACCGCGATTTTAACATCTCATATTAAAGTAGCAACTGGCTGATAGTATATTTAAAGATTTATTATCAGGCTGTGACAAAAATGCGTCATTTGTCATCCCGGAATTTTTCGAAGAAAAATATCCGGGACCCATAAGCCCAGCCTTTGAGATTAGGATAGTATGTAAGGTATATTTCCTTTCATAAGCTCTATAGCAATAAGCTATAGTGGGTATGGGCCCCGGGTCTTGGCCCGGGGTGACGATGTTGAAGAAAAATTCAGGGATGACGCTTGTGGGTACCCTCTGCCCGGGGTGACGATGTTGAAGAAAAATTCCGGGATGACGTTCGTTGCTACGCTTCGCCCGAGATGTCATCGCGTCAGCCTCTCAATCACCCCATCATAGCCTATAAGCGGTAATAGCTTACCCATTTCTGGCCCGTGGCCCATGCCGGTGAGAGCCAGTCTTAATGGCATGAAGAGGTCCTTACCTTTAATGCCAGTTGTGGCTGAAATCTCCTTGGTCCAGCTAGACCAGGTATCTTCTGTGATTGCTGCTTTTGGCAGCAATTCTATGGCAGCATTTACTAACTGACTATTAATCTCTTCATTAATTTTAGGTAATTCATGGCAAATCCTCCACCAATCCGCAGCATCATTCACGGTGTTCAGATTCGCCCTAACGGCTAGCCAGAAATCCTCCGTGATTTGCGAAGCCGAAACAGACGCAAGATGCTTGGATATTTCTGCATATTCCATATGGACAACCATCTTGTGATTCAGCCTTGTAAGCTCTTCT